>JAVLUO010000004.1 GCA_031628995.1 Bacillota bacterium LX-D
AAGTACATTAATTCTATTGAACCGCCGTATACCGAACGGTACGTACGGTGGTGTGAGAGGACGCTGAATTAATTAATTATTCAGCTCCTACTCGATTACATCTTTACATTTTGCAAAACTAAGAAGTTACAAAATAATGGAAAGGCGACATTTGAGCGGCATTTTATAAAAATAAGCTTTCAGCATAATAGCCAAAAGCCTTGGTATATCTGGAGCTGATGGTGGGATTTGAACCCACGACCTGCGCATTACGAGTGCGCTGCTCTACCCCTGAGCCACATCAGCAATCTTTACATGATACAGCATATATGATAAATAATTATTTTTATATTGTCAAGAATAAATAAAAATAAGTAAAATACATAAAGTAAATAAGGAAAAGAAGCCAAAACCCTAAGGTTTAAGCTTCTTAAGGTTTAGCTTATTTATTTTGCTTGAAAGCAGCTAGGGCATTCCTTTGTTTTGGCACTATTTTCTGCTTTTAATTCCGGGAAGTTTTTTTGGCATCCACCTTCGCAGTTAAACTGACAGTTATCCATTGGACAGCTTAATTTATTAGACATTTAACATCACCTCCTCCATTTTAATGTTCCACCTTCAAATCAAAAAATACTATACTAATAATGGCGCTGCTGGTATCTGCTATCTTAGCTTTATGCTAAGGTTTAATTTTGGTATAATATTTAAAATGGAGGGAATAAAAATGCCCTATGCCGAAATAATCATAGAAGTAGCTAATCGCAAATTGGATCGAGTTTTTCATTATAGAATTCCTGCAGAACTTGAGCAAGCTATTCGGCTTGGTAGTAGGGTACTTGTTCCTTTTGGCAATAGAGTAGTAGGTGGTTTTGTAACGGGCTTCATAGAAAAAACAAATTTTGACAATATAAAAGATATTATCAAAGTAAGGAATGCTACTACCTTTTGCACCGAAGAGTTAATTAAGCTGGCCCATTGGATGGCTGAGTATTATATGTGTCCGTTAAGCACTGTATTGCAGGCTATGATACCTCAAGTTAACAATTATGTTCCGACACGGTCTGAGCAAGGAGTTAAACTTAGTATTAATTTGCAGCACCATGAAATTATGGCTAAATTTAAGAATGCCCCAAAACAAAAGGCTCTTTATGAGCAATTGAGCACTGAGGGGCATATGAAGGTTGCAGATTTACTTAATAAAACAGGTGCTTCTTTATACAGTTTAAAAGTTTTGGCCCAAAAAGGAATTGTGGAGTTCTATTCTTGGCAGGAAAAGGATGCTTTAACAGCTACAGAAGATCCGCTGCCTTTAACTGATGAACAGCAAATTAGCTTAAAGTATATTAAAGAGGCAATAGATAAAAGGCAATTTACGACCCAATTGCTGTGGGGTGTTACGGGAAGCGGAAAAACAGAAGTATATTTGCAAGCTTTAGCTTATAACAGAGCCTATGGAAAACAGGCAATAGTTTTATTACCAGAGATTGCTTTAACGGAGCAAATGATTGAGCGGTATAAAAAAAGATTTGGTTCAGAAGTAGTGGCTTGGCATAGTAATCTTAGTTCAAAGAAAAAAAGTGAAGCGTGGGCTCAAATTGTCAGTGGTCAAGTATCAATTATTATTGGGGCACGTTCAGCTGTTTTTACACCTTTTACCAATTTGGGACTAATTATTATAGATGAAGAACATGAAGGTGGTTATCAGCAAGAAACTGCACCTAAGTACCATACTCGGGAAGTCGCCCTAAAAAGGGGTGAATTGAATAAGGCAGTGGTTCTTTTAGGTAGTGCAACTCCTTCTTTGGAAACTGCTTATAATTCTAGCATCGGCCATTATCAATTGCTTTCTCTCAAAACTAGGGTAAACAGGAAGCCGTTGCCTGCAGTTAAGATTGTGGATTTAAGAGATGAACTTAGACAGGGCAATTTTAGTATTTTTAGTAATTATTTAAAACAGCAAATAAGTGTTCGTTTAGAAACAGGGGAACAGACAATTTTATTTTTAAATAGAAGAGGTTATAACAGCTTTTTTATTTGCCGGGATTGTGGCTATACCATTCGTTGTAAGGCCTGTGATATTTCCCTAACCTATCATGCTTCAAGCCACGATTTGCGTTGTCACTATTGCGGATACCGTCAGCCGGCAGAAAAAGTCTGTCCCAATTGCGGATCCTTAAGAATTAGGGGCTTTGGTTTAGGAACTGAAAAGGTGGAACAAGAAGTTAAAAGTCTATTCCCAGAGGCCAGGATAGTTCGCTTAGATAACGATGTTTCCAACAAAAAAGGGTATAGACAAGAGCTGTTAAAGTCTTTCCAGGAAAAAAAAGCAGATATTTTAGTTGGTACACAGATGATCGCTAAGGGTTTGGACTTTCATAATGTTACTTTGGTAGGCGTAATAAGTGCCGATTTTAGCTTAAATTTCCCAGATTTTCGTTCTAGGGAAAAAACTTTCCAGCTGCTAACTCAAGTTGCGGGTAGGGCAGGAAGGGGAATTGTCCAAGGTGAAGTAGTTATTCAGACTTATTTGCCGGAAAGCGACGTCTTATTATATGCCCAGAAACAAGACTTTAATGAATTTTATCAAAAGGAAATAATATTGCGTAAGGAATTAAATTATCCTCCTTTTTGCCATATTATTCGGGTATTACTAATGGGGGAAAATGAAGAAAAAGTTGCCAAAGTATGTCAAGGATTTGCTCAATTGATTACGTCTGAGAGGCCAGAAATACGGGATTTAAAAATTTTAGGGCCGGCGGCTGCTCCAATAACCAAATTAAATAATATGTTCCGCTGGCAAGTTATTTTGAAAAGTGAAGACTTAGAGAAACTTCGACAATTTGTGGCTGCTTGCCTTAAAAGGTATCATGAACAAGATTATTTGGCAGGTCAGCTCCGTTGGAGTATCGACATTGACCCAATTGGGATGTTATAGGGGGTAGAAGAATTATGGCCATATATAATATAGTAAAAATAGGGGATCAGGTTTTAAGAGAAAAAGCAAGACCTGTACCCAAAATTACACCAAATATTGAAAAATTATTGGATAATATGAGGGATACAATGTATGCTGCTAATGGAGTAGGTTTAGCGGCTCCCCAAATAGGTATTTTAAAGCAGGTTGTTGTTATCGATGTTGGTGAAGGTCTGCTGGAATTAATTAACCCGGAAATTAGAGATATGAGTGGGGAAGAAATTGATACTGAGGGCTGTTTAAGTATTCCAGGCGTTCAAGGTGAGGTTAGAAGGGCTAGTAAAGTAACTGTAAAGGCACTAGACAGGGAAGGCAAAGAATTTACTATTAATGGCTCCGGGCTTTTAGCTAGGGCATTGCAGCATGAAATTGACCATTTGCACGGTATTCTTTTTGTGGATAAAGTTGAGCGTTTCGTATAAAAATTTTAAGTAAAGGAGTGTTAAGTTTGCGGGTAGTTTTTATGGGTACAAGCTCTTTTGCTGTGCCATGTCTAAAAGCATTGGTCCATACAGAGTACGAAATAATAACGGTAGTAACTCAACCTGACCGCCCAAAAGGCAGGGGAAACCAAGTTTATCCTTCTCCAGTCAAAGAATTATGCCTAGAGTTGGGTCTGCCAGTGTTTCAGCCGGATAAGGTTAAAAATCCGGAAAATGTTGCCTATTTAAAAAAGCTTGCTCCGGAATTAATTGTCGTAGTTGCTTATGGACAAATCTTATCCTCAGAAATACTATCCTTACCAACTTTAGGCAGTATAAATGTTCATGGTTCTCTATTGCCTGCCTATAGGGGTTCTGCACCAATTCATTGGGCCATTATTAATGGAGAAAAAGAAACAGGTGTGAGTACTATGTATATGACACCTGGCCTAGATAGTGGAGATGTTATTTTACAGCAAAAAGTTCCAATTGGCGCTACAACTACAGTAGGTCAACTTCATGACAATTTAGCTGAAGAAGGCGCTCAATTATTGCTTAAAACCTTGGATTTAATTGCCCAAGGCAAGGCCCCACGTATTCCTCAGGATGAAACTAAAGTTTCTTTTGCTCCACCTTTAACCAGGGAAAATGAAAAGATTAATTGGACTCAATCAAATCAGCAAATTTTAAATTTAATTAGGGGCATGAATCCCTGGCCAGGGGCCTATACCACCCTTGAAAATAAAATCCTTAAGATTTGGGCTGGAGAATGTGTTCCAGATGAAAAAAAGGTACAACCTGGAACCATAATAGCTGCTAATAAAAATGGCATATTGGTGAAATGCGGTGAGGGAGGATTAAAAATTACGGAAATACAACCTCAGGGCAAGAAAAAAATGTCGGCAGCTGCTTTTATCTGTGGTAATAAAATTGACCTGGAAACTATATTGGGAAATGAAGAACAATGAATACACGCAAACGTTTGTTTATTGGCTTACTACTGCTTAGTTTACTGGTAATCATCGCACTAATTTTTATGGGCTGGATGTTAGCTTTAAACAGTCATAAGCTGCTGAGTTATATTTTATTAGTGATTATGGGAACAATAGTATTATTCTTTCTTGGCGGGATTGCTTTGGGCTTAATGATCTTAATAGTTAATTTATGGCGCGCGAAAACTACTCCCTCTATGCAAAATTTAATCTCCGCAGCCATTAATTTTTTATTCCCACTAGCTCTAAGCATTGGAAGAGCATTCAAAATTGAAGAAGAAAAAATCAAAAGATCTTTCATTATTGTTCATAACGAATTAGTACTAAATCAAAAACTATTTTTCAAGCCTGCCGATATACTTATCTTAGCACCCCATTGCCTACAATGGAGCGGCTGTCCTCATAAAATTACTTTAGATGTGCAAAATTGCAAGCGCTGTGAAAAATGTGTTATTGATAAGTTGCATGGAGTGTGTGAAAAGTATCATGTTAACTTAGTTGTGGTTACAGGTGGTACCTTTGCGAGAAAATTCGTCAAAGAAAAGCGTCCAAAGGCTGTAATCGCTATTGCTTGCGAACGTGATCTTACTAGCGGCATTCAAGCAGTTCATCCACTGCCTGTTATCGGAGTGTTAAATTTGAGACCGAATGGGCCTTGCTTTAATACAACTGTTAATATATCCCGGGTAGAGGAAGCAGTTTGTCATCTTCTTGAACAGCATTGTTTAAAATTACCCTGCCAAAAGCCTTTTGAAATCAATTTACCTCATGGTAACCTACTTGTCAGGAATGTTGAGAAAGGATGATTAAATGATATCGGCTCGTGAAGTTGCCTTAAAAGTACTATACCAAATAGAAGTTGAAGATGCCTATGCTAATTTAGCTTTGAGCCATTACCTGGGACAACTGAAATTAAGTACTTTGGAGAGGGGGTTGGCTACCGAATTAGTATATGGTGTAACAAGAAGCCGAAATACATTAGACTGGATTTTAAGCCAATTTATAACTAGTGGGCTCAAAAAGCTGACCCCTTGGATAAGAAACATCTTACGTCTGGGGGTTTATCAGCTTTTTTATTTGAAAAAAATTCCCGAATCTGCTGCCGTTAACGAAAGTGTGAACTTAGCGAAAAAATATGGACATGCTGGCACTGTAAAACTGGTGAATGGAGTTTTGAGGAACCTAATCCGAAAAAAAGCAAACATAGAATTCCCTAGTTTAGCTGACGATCCTGTTGGCCACATTAGTTTAAAATATTCACATCCAGCTTGGCTTATAGAAAAATGGTTAAAAGAGTTTGGAGAAAAGGAAACTATGGAACTTTGCCAAGCTAATAATCAACCGTCTGCCAACAGCATAAGAACTAACACTTTAAAGACGACACCGGAGAGCTTAAAAGAACAATTGGAACTTCAAGACATTAAAGTTGATCAAAGCAGATTCGTTCCAGAGGGTTTGCTTATTAGCAATTTTTCTAACTTAGAAAACTTAGAAGGTTTTAAAAATGGCCTATTTCTAATGCAAGATGAAAGTTCCATGTTAGTTAGTTATTTGCTGCAACCAAAACCAGGCAGTTTTCTGATTGATTCTTGTGCGGCACCAGGAACCAAGACCACACATTTAGCTCAAATGGCTAAAGACGATTGTCAAATTATCGCCTGCGATGTGCATGAACATAAATTAGAACTTATAGCTCAAAATTGCCAAAGATTAGGATTAAAGAGCATTAAGCCTAATCTTTTAGATGCTAGAAAAATCGGTCAAGTCTACCAAGGACAGGCTGATTACATATTAGTGGATGCTCCTTGTTCTGGCCTAGGTGTTCTTAGAAGGCGGCCCGATGCCAGATGGAAGAAAAATCCTAAGCAGATCAAAGAATTAAGCATTTTGCAGTTAGAGATTTTAAAAGGGGTTTGCGGAGCTTTGAAACAAGGCGGGGTATTAGTATATAGCACCTGTTCAATTTCACCGGAAGAGAATATAGAGGTTATTAAAAAATTTCTCCATCTGCACCAAGAATTTAAGCTAGATAGCATCCGGAATTTACTGCCCTTTGAACTTACCAGAGATGAAGATATTTCCTTGGCCGAAAAAGGTTGCATGCAGTTCTTACCTCATGTTCATGGAACAGATGGCTTTTTTATGGCACGTATGGTTCGAAATTAAGTAAATTGTTATGGGAGAAAAGTATCACCCATAGAAAGTGCGGCATCGCTAAGTGCTCTAGATACTAAGTCAACTTGTTTAAAATTAACTTTGTCTAAAGAATCCTTAGTAGTATGATTGTTATTTTTCCAATCTACTGACATGACAGAAAGAGCATTTAAACCAATGGATCCTAGGGGATAATGGTCCGAAGTTCTTCTGCTAGCTATGTCTAATGAAACATCTAAATCATATTGCAGCAGTTTAGTTTGAATTGTGTGAACAAAAGTACTTTTTTGGTTGCTTTCTATGATCATTTTCCCGGAATTAGTGCCAATTGTATCAATATTAATTGCGCCGATTATTTTTTCTTTAGGAAAAGGAAGGTGCTGAGCAAAATACTCCGAACCGCAAAGACCCATTTCTTCTGCTCCAAAAGCGATAAATACATAAGTAATATTTGTTTCGTGATCCCGGAGATTTTTCGCAATGGATAAAAGAGCAGCGATCCCGGACAAATTGTCGTTAGCACTAGGATAAACTTTATGGAAATTTATGCCTTGCCCGTCATAATGAGCACTAAGGATTAGATATTTATCTAGCTTACCAGGAATTATTCCAATTACGTTCTGGGATTGGAATTTGGCATGGCCCTGCCCCTTAAATTTTAATCTCCCTCTTTCATAATAAGAAACTCTTTTAGGAATTAAAAAAGGCTGAAAATAAAAATGATTTCCTTCCCGTATAGGTGACAAATTTAAAGCAGCAAACTCCCTAGCTAATAGAGAGGCTGCTTTTTTTTCATAGTTTGAACCGGCTGCCCTTCCTTTGAGTTTTTCCAAATTTTGAATGACAGGACTTGCAACAATTTTAGAAGTAGTTGTTAACTTTTGCTGAACTTCCTCCGATATAGATAGAGGATAACAAAATAAAGCAGGAATGATTAACATAATTAAGCAGAGTAGGGTTTTAAAAAATAGTTTCATTTATTATCCTCCTAATTTATAAACTATTATATAGTTTTTTTATAACAAAATAAATTAGCCGCTAAAAAAGATTGTAAGATAGAAAGGGTTTCTCTATTATTTTGTCAAATTATTACCTGTAAGTGTCAATTAGTCTAATTAAGCGGGGGAATAGCATGGACATAGCAGTTGTAGGTGGTATATTATTTGGAATTATTTCAATAGTAATCGGTTATCTGCTTGAAGGAGGAGAAATTGGCTCTTTATTTCAGGTCACTGCGGCAATGATTGTTTTTGGTGGTACCATTGGTGCTACAGCGGTGGGTTACTCCGTAAGCGAACTGAAAAATCTTCCGAAAATACTTCAAGTAGCTTTATTTGGTAAAGAGCCAGATTTAATTGGCACAATTGATACTATTGTTAAATTAGCCGTCAAAGCTAGAAAAGAAGGGCTAATTGCTTTAGAAAGTGATTTAGAGAAAGTTGACAATCAATTTTTAAAAAAAGGATTACAGTTAGTTGTGGACGCTGCTGATCCAACGATGGTAAAGAATTCAATGGAGCTGTCCATTTATGCTACGGAACAAAGGCATAAGGTTGGTATAGGTATCTTCGAAGCAGCAGGTGGCTATGCGCCTACTATGGGTATTGTAGGTACAGTAATGGGCTTGGTTCACGTGTTGTCTAGTTTAAATGAGCCAGAATCCCTTGGCGGTGCCATTGCTGTAGCATTTATCGCTACTTTATACGGTATAAGTTCGGCTAACTTACTTTGGTTGCCTATTGCTGCTAAGCTAAAAAACAAAAGCCATAAGGAAACCATGGTTATGGAAATGATGATAGAAGGTGTTTTAGCCATCCAAGCTGGAGAAAATCCAATGTTTATCCAGGCTAGATTAACCAATTTCTTAAGAGCTAAAGACTGGGAAGCAGTAGGAGGTAAGGATAGTGCCGAGGCGAAAGAATGAAGCTGAAAAAGATAACAGTGAGCGCTGGCTTTTAACTTATAGTGATTTAATTACTTTGTTAATGGTCTTTTTTATTGTTTTATATTCTATGAGCAATGTTAATGCCCAAAAATTTGAAGCCATGGCGGCATCCTTAAATGCTGCCTTAAACGGTGGGACGGCAGTTTTAGATGGGGGCTTTATCTCCGAGAACCCGCCTGCTATAGGTATAGAAGTGGAGCCTAATCAACCCGAAAATGCTTATAATACTGTAGCTGAAGAAATAAAGAAATATCTCAAAGAAGAGGGTCTGGAGCAAAAAATAAGCGTTACACAGCAGGAAAGAGGTTTAGTGGTCAGTATTCAAGATACAGTTTTGTTTCCTAAAGCATCAGCTGAACTTACTCCCCAAGCCCGCAAAACTATTAAGCAAATAGGTGGTATTTTACTGAAAATCCCTAGTTACATTAGGGTTGAAGGACATACGGACAATTTAGCTATTCATAATGATCAGTTCAAATCTAATTGGGAATTGTCTGTGCTTAGGGCAACTAGCGTAGTGCATATTTTGACTGAACAAACAGGTCTTAACCCAAAATTAGTTTCAGCTATTGGCTATGGTGAGTATCGACCTGTTGTTCCTAATAATGGAGAGCGTAACTATGCTAAAAATAGGCGGGTAGATATTGTATTGCTAAAAACTGTTTATAATAGGGTTGAACCAGATAATTAAAATAGTATTTAAAAGAAGAAGTGAAATAATAATTGATCTAAAATGATTAGAAAACCTAAGGCAAATACGTAGTAACTAAAAACTTTCAGTGAGCCTTTATTTAAAATCGCTAACATAAATTTGATTGCTATATAACCGGCAACTGCTGCAGCCAATGCTCCAAGAAGCAATGTTAAAATTGAGTCAAGGGGGATACCGGTTGTGGCTAATTTTTTACCTTCCAGTACTGTTGCCCCTAAGATAGCTGGAATTGAAAGTAAAAAAGAAAAGCGAGCCGCAAATTCTCGGTCTAAACCTCGAAAGAGGGAACCGGCAATTGTTAACCCTGAACGAGAGATAGCAGGTAAAATGGCAATAGCCTGCATTACTCCGATGAATAAAGAATCGGTGGCAGTTATTTCTTTTAATCCTTTATGGCCGCTGCGTAGACTTTCAGCAACCCAAAGGATGGCTCCCGTGGCTAGAAATTCAAGCCCCAATGTTTGTCCCGAACTGAATAATTTTTCAAAGAAGTCGTTAAGAAATAAACCAGCAATTACTGCAGGTATAGTACCAATTACCAGGTAAACGGGCAGCTTGCCAAAAGGTTTTCTAATTATGTACATAATATCGGACCAGAAGAAAATAATTACAGCAATTAAAGTTCCAAAATGTAAGATAACATCAAAGGCTAGGGAAGAATTAGTAATTCCGAAGAATTTTTGAAGTAAAACTAAATGCCCTGAACTGCTAATTGGGAGAAACTCCGTTAGACCTTGAACGATTCCTAAGATAATAGCTTGGATGATAGACAAATTTTTCGCCTCCATAATTTTTATTTGTACTCCACTCACACTAATAATATTGTTAATGGTAAAAAAAATCAACTAAGGAACAGAAATACCTTTACAAGCAAGGTACTAGTATATCTTAGTAATGTTTTGTTTTATACTATTATTGTAAGATTTGTTTCTGGAGGATAATCTCGGCGATGAAAAAAGACTTGCATGGAATGACCTTAAAAGAGTATTATGATTTATTTCAAGACTTAGCCGAAAAAAAATATAGGGCCAAACAATTATTCCAATGGGTGTTTCAAAAAGCCATTACAGATTTTCAGAAAATGACTAACTTACCTCAGGAATTAACTTTGAAGCTTCAACAAGAAGTTGATTTCTCTGGTTTAAAAATTAAAAAAAAATTAATTTCACGATTAGATGATACTACGAAATTTTTGCTTTCTTTACCGGACGGAGAAACAATTGAAACTGTTCGCATGTCTTATACTGGTAAGGAAAGCAGGGATAGGCATACAGTTTGTGTTTCAACCCAGGTAGGGTGCCCAATTGGCTGCCCTTTCTGTGCTACAGGACTTTCCGGTTGGGTGCGAAATTTAACTACGGGTGAAATAGTGGGACAAGTGTTAGAAATGCAAAAAGATGTCCAAAGGAACTTTCCCGGCAAAAAGGTAACCAATGTTGTATTTATGGGTATGGGAGAACCTTTGTTGAATTATGATAATGTACTTAAAGCTATTAACATTATTAATGACCCTTTAGGCATAAATATTGGTATGCGCAGAATTACAATTTCAACTAGTGGCTTAGTACCTCAAATTAATGCTTTAGCCAAAGAAAAGCTGCCTATTGTTTTAGCTATTTCTTTGCATGCTGCAAATAATAATTTACGCAATGAGCTAGTGCCTATAAATAAAAAATATCCCTTAGATGAACTGCTTTCAGCCTGTAGGGATTATATCAGTTCTACAGGCAGAAGAATTACTTTTGAGTATGCCTTAATAGCTGGCAAAAACGATCAGGCGAAGGATGCTTTGGAATTACGTAACCTTTTAAAGGGTATGCAGGCTAATGTAAATTTAATTCCTTTAAATACTGTTGGAGAAACAAAGCTTAGACGTTCCCAAAATAAAATAGTTAAAATATTCGCCCAAAAGCTGCAAGAATCTGGACTAGAGGTAGCTATCAGGGAAGAAAAAGGTAGTGACATTGACGCAGCGTGTGGTCAATTGCGCCGTAGGAGAGTGGAGTAAATGTCATTTTTAAAGGGTATTGAAAATTTCCTGGAAGAACAGATGGAAGGTTGGATAGAGAAACGTTTTAAAGGTCCTATTCAGCCCCAAGAAGTGGCAGCTAAGGCAGTGCAGGCAATGCTAAAAAACCAGAAACACAGTATCAATAAAACATATGTGCCCAATTGTTATGAGATTTTTTTAAGTAAGCAGGATTGGAGAAGGTTTGCCTCCATTGAAAAAGCATTTAGCCAGGAAATAGCAGATGTTCTTAGGGAGAAAGCCCAGGAAAGACACTTTACTATTATTGGAGATCCAAAGGTTAGCATTACATCCAATGACGAGCTAAGCCAAGGATCTGTAAAAGTGAATGCCTACTACATGGAAATAGAGGAAGATGATTTAAATGGCTTGAAAAACATTGGAACAGCTGAAGAGCATTTTGGGGATACTTTAACCTTTAGTAAAAATGAAATTAGTCAAGCCTTAGAGACTAGAAAATTAGTATTACGAGTTTTAAATGGACCTAATGAAGGAAAATTATTCTGCCTTAGACGTGATAGAATGACCATAGGACGCAAGGTATTTAATGATATCTTAATCAATGATAACAGCGTTTCCAGGGAACACGCCCACATAGATTATATAAGCGGTTCCTATATTTTGACTGATTTAGATAGTACTAACGGAACTTATCTTAATGGGCAAAAAATTATCAAAAGCAAGCTTTTGTTGGGGGATAAAATTATGGTAGGAAAGACAGAGCTCTTGGTTGAGGAGGAGTGAGATGGTTGATTTTATAATTGCCATTTTACGTTATGTATTTTTGGCAATACTTTTTATTTTTGTTTTCTCGATTATTCGTTTAATAACCAAGGATTTAACCGCAAATAAAAATTACCAGAGAAAGCATGATACCAATTATTGCCTAGTGGTAAAGGCAGCAGGAGATTTATCTAATTTACAAGAAGGATATATTTATCCCTTACAGAAGGGGGAGATAGTGTTAGGCAGAGACTCAGGATGTACCATTTCAATCATAGACCCTCATATCTCAGGCCGGCACGCATACTTATACCAAAATGCTAACGGGTGGTTTCTTGAAGATTTAGGCAGCACCAATGGTACATTTTTAAATGGTAAGAGAATTAATAGCAAAAAAAGGATTAAAAACGGCGATATTATACTCTTAGGTGATGCTGTATTTGAAGTAGGGAGGTGGGATAGTGAGAGCCGTAGCGCGAACTGAAACAGGTCTAGTGCGAAAAATTAATGAAGACTGCTACTACTGTGATCTAGATGCTAAGCTTTTTGTTGTAGCAGATGGAATGGGAGGACATTTAGCCGGGGAAGTTGCTAGCAAAATGGCGGTGGAAATTATTGTTAATTATTCGCAAAATATATCCATATCATCGGCACAAAGTTTATGGGAAGCTGTGAGTGAGGCCAATGCTAGGATTTATGCCAATTCACTTAATAATGCCTCTAGGCAAGGAATGGGTACAACGGTTACCTGTGCTAAGGTGCTGGATGACAAGTTAATTTTAGCTCATGTTGGGGACAGTAGGGCTTATTTGTTTAATGGAAAGGAAATTATTCATTTAACTGACGATCATTCTTTTGTGGGAGAGCTTGTCCGAAGTGGAAGTATCACGGAAAACGAAGCACAAAGACATCCTAAACGCAATATATTATTACGGGCTTTGGGAGCTGAAGAGCAAGTAAATATTGACATTTTTGAGAAGTCAATTAAAAGGGGCAATCTTGTACTCTTATGTACTGATGGTCTGCACAATCTCTTGTCTGATGAGGAAATATACTTCATTTTACTTGAAATGAAGGACTTAGAATCAGCTGTAGATGACATGATAAAGCTGGCTTATTCCCGGGGAGCAGGGGATAACATTACTATTATTTTAATCCAAATTTAGTTTTACATCGTAGGTGATATGATGAAAATTTTACGCCGCCCTCAAGAGGCGTTATTATTATTTTTAGTTACATTAGTGATTATGTTTGGCGCTTTGCTTTTTAAACTTACAACACCAGAATATAGCAAACAACTATTCCTAGGGGCGTTAATCCTAGTAATAACTTTCTTCCTTATTCATTTTCTTTTAAGTTGGGTTAATCCGGCGGCTGATGAGCTCCTATTGCCCCTAGCAGCTATGCTTTCAACATTAGGACTATTAGCTATTTTTCGCATTGACCCTGATCTAGCCATAAGACAATGGTTATGGTTAATGCTAAGCCTTTTAGCTTTCGGAATTATACTTGTTTTTTTTAAAAACTACCAAGTTCTTAGTGAATATAAATATGTATTTATGGTTTTAGGAATTATTTTTTTATTAATAACCGTTATCTTAGGTACAAAGATTGGCGGATCCCGAGCTTGGCTGCAAATTGGCTCTTTTCGCTTTCAGCCAGCTGAATTAGTTAAGTTATTAGTTATTTTTTTCTTGGCCAGTTATTTAAGAGATACGAAAGAAATATTAATGGCACGTAAAAATTATGGTTTTTTCGCTTTGCCAGAACCTAGGGCAATTGTGCCACTGCTATTAATGAGCTTTATGTCTTTGGGTTTATTGGCTTTGCAAAAAGATCTTGGAGCTGCGATGATTTTTTTTGGTATTTTTTTGGTAATGTTGTATACAAGTACAGGTAGGGGATCTTTTTTACTAATCGGTTTAGGATTTTTTTCTTTAGGAACCATTGCTGCTTACCATATATTTGGTCACTTCCGCCTACGTGTGCTGATTTGGTTAGACCCTTGGAACCATGTTGATAGGGCCTATCAAATAACACAATCTCTTTTCGCTATTGCAAGCGGTGGTATGTTTGGCACGGGCATGGGATTGGGCCTTCCGGAGGCCATTCCGGCTGCTGAAACGGATTTGATTTTTTCTGTTTTAACAGAGCAATTAGGTCTTTTAGGAGGCATTTGTTTAATTATTTTGTTTTTGCTTTTAGGTTATCGTGGTTTTAAAGCAGCGATGAGGGCGGATAATGAATTTGGTTTACTCTTGGCAACAGGTTTAACAACTTTACTTTCACTACAAAGTTTTGTTATTATCAGTGGAGTATTAAAACTACTGCCCTTAACAGGAGTTACGCTGCCCTTTGTAAGTTACGGAGGGAGCTCTTTAATAATTAGCTATATATTACTTGGTTTAGTAATGAATGTCGGTAGTTCTGCCGAGGAGGTTTCGGCATGAACAAAAATGTTTATAAAGTAGCTATGTCTTTTGTGCTTGCTTTTACTGTTTTAATTTTCTACTTAACCTATATTAGCCAGTTTCAGGGGCCTTTTTTAACAACTCATCCTAAAAACAGCAGGATATGGAAAGTTGAGGAAAGCACAATTCGGGGAAGTATCTATGATCGAAACAAGGAAATACTTGTTGAGACCAATCGGCAAAATATACCTGAAAGGAAATATTATCTAAAGGAAAGTGCAGCTCATATTATGGGCTATGTTTCCAGGAAATATGGCAAAACTGGCATTGAGGATTATTACGATAATTATCTATTAGGGATTACGGGAGGGGTAAAATATGTTAATTATTTTCGCCGCTTAGTAGGCAAACCGCCAGAAGGGTCTAATCTTTATCTTACAATAGATAAATCCATGCAAGAGGAAGCTTATCGGATGTTAGATGGCAGAAAGGGAGCTGTAGTAGCTATAGACCCTCAGACTGGGGCAGTTTTAGCATTAGTAAGTTCTCCTAGTTATGATTCTAACTCAGTTAGCCAACAATGGGAGGCACTTAATCGAGAGGAAAACAGTCCTTTATTAAATAGAGCAACCCAAGGGCTGTACCCACCTGGTTCAGTCATTAAAATTGCCATGGCTGGTGGTGCTTTAACTAAAAACCCTAATCTTTGGAGCCAGCATTTTCCTAACCCTGGATACATTGATGTTGAGGGACATCGTATTCATGACACCATTATTAGAACAAATCCTAGCATGCTGGAGGGAATAGCCTATTCCTCAAATGTAGTATTTACTAATTTGGCTTTAGAGCTGGGTCCTGAAGATTTTTATACAAATTTGCAAAACTTTTACTTTAATAAAAGCATTCCATTTATATTGCCAATAAAAAAGAGTTATGTAATTCCACCTAGGAAACTAACTTCAAGTGCTTTGGCGCAAAATGGTATTGGGCAAGGTGAGATGTTAGTTACCCCTTTTCATATGGCTTTAATTACTGCTGCAATAGCTAATAAGGGGATAATGATGGAACCCTATTTAGTACAGAAAATTACCTCACCTGCTGGATTTACAGTTTTCAGGAATACAACTAAGGATTTGGCAAAACCACTGGAACCTGAAATTGCCCAACTGGTAACTGAAGGAATGACAGCAGTTGTAGATTGGGGAACTGGAAGAAATGCTCAAATACCTGGTGTAAAGGTTGCCGGAAAAACCGGCTCTGCACAAAACCCCAATGGCATTAGTCATGCTTGGTTTGTAGGTTTTGCTCCTGCGGACAATCCCAAAATTGCTGTTGCTGTTATCTTGGAAAACCAAGGTGCGGGCGGAACACAGGCAGCACCTATTGCTAAAAGTTTGTTTAATATTGCATTGGGAAGAGAGAGGTGAGTGTATGATTGGTAAAATACTTGGTAACCGCTACGAAGTTATTGAAAAAATTGGCGGCGGAGGAATGGCTGTAGTCTATAAAGGCAAGGATAAATTACTTAACAGAACTGTAACAATTAAAGTACTACGGGAACAGTATGTTAATGAAACAGATTTTATCAGAAGATTCCAGCGTGAAGCCCAGGCTGTAGCTAGTTTATCTCATCCCAATATTGTTAGTATTTACGATGTTGGGCACGAGGAAGACTTTCACTATTTGGTAATGGAATATGTAGAAGGCAGTAATTTAAAAGAGGTTATTCAACAAGAAGCTCCTTTGGAACCATTGAAGGCTATTGACTATTTAATGCAAATCCTGGACGCTTTAGAACATGCCCATGAACATATGATTATCCATCGGGATATTAAGCCCCATAACATTTTAGTTACTAAAAGCGGGAAATTAAAAGTAACTGATTTTGGTATAGCTCAAGCAGCATCTACAGCAGCTACAGTTACTTACACTGGAATGATGGTTGGATCTGTGCAATATATTTCCCCTGAACAGGCCAAAGGAGAAATTACCGGGGCATATTCAGATCTTTATTCTGCAGGAGTTGTACTTTATGAATTATTAACAGGTAAACTTCCATTTAGTGGGGAAAACGCCATTGGTATTGCGATTAAACATATTGAAGCAAGTGTAACTCCTCCAAGTCAATTGGTACATGGAATTCCACCAGAATTGGAATACGTTGTTTTAAAAGCAATGGCCAAGGATCCCAAAGAGCGATATTCCTCCGCTGGCGAAATGAGGCTTGCCTTAGAAAAGGTTCATTTAGATCTTAGCGGAGAATTGCCTACTCAAGTATTGCCTACAGTTAAAACAGGCATTCGGCAGAACCGGGAGCCATTGCAACGTCTACAGCAACAGCCACAGCCATCTAAAGAAACTATAAATCATAAACCTAAACCATTAGTATGGTTTCTCGTTCCTCTTTTTTTGCTGGCAATAATTGGCGGGTTTTGGCTTGGCATGGAACAGCTTTTTGCTGTTAAAGAAGTTAAAGTACCTTCAGTTGAGGGTAAGACTCTAGCTGAAGCGGAAATAATTTTAAGCAAAGCGGGGCTTCATTACCAGATTAACCGAAGGGTAAGTAATTCTGATGTACCTGAAAATACGATAGTTAAACAAGATCCTCAACCAGGGGAAACGATTAAAAAAACACAACCAATTCTACTAGATGTTAGCACAGGACCTGATTTAAAAACTGTCCCAGGGGTTATTGGATTATCGGAAAGGGCAGCAAGAATAGCAATTACTAATGCTGGCTTTGTAGTTAAAAATGTGCTAACAGTAAATGATGAACAAATTCCCAAAGGTCAAGTAGTAGATCAACAGCCTAAACCTGAAACTCAACAACCTGTAGGAACAGAAGTTACATTGACTGTTAGCTTAGGCTCACCTCAGAAGTTTATTTCAATGCCAGATTTGCTCTATAAAAGCTTAGACGAGGCTAAAAAGGAAATCGAAAATAGTGATCTTGAAATAGGTACAATTACAGAAGAAATAAGCGATAAATATTTTAGCGGTCAGGTAATAGAACAAAGCATACCGGCGGGAAGAAATGTATTAAGTCACCAAAAAGTAGACTTGAAAGTTAGTAAAGGACCTGGGCCAGAAGCTCAAATGGCAAGCGTAGAATTTGAGGTTGTTGATGATGGAGCCACCCATAAAATTCAAATTATTGTTTCTGACTCAAAAGGAACTCGTGAAGAATATAATGAGATACACGAATCAGGAGAATCTGTAAGCACAACAGTAGAATATTATGGCAAGGGAACCTTAGAACTTCTTCAGGATGGTAAAGTAATTTACAAAAAGGCTATTCCCTAAGGATTTGGAGGAAAAAGCTTGATCGAAGGTATTATTATACGAGGCTACAGTGGTTTCTATTACGTTCAAACAAATGATAGTATCTATGAATGTTCTCTGCGGGGTAGGTACAGACTAAAAAAACAGGATTTCTTACCCGGCGATCGGGTGATGATATTGCCAAGGCAAGGGGAAGGGAAAGGAGTAATCGAAGAATTACTACCTAGAAAAGTTGAACTCCTTCGCCCTGCCATAGCTAATGTAAACCAAGCTATTCTGGTTATTCCTTTGAACAATAAACAGCCTGATTTAATGCTTTTAGATCGACTGTTGATTATGACGACAAATGCTGGGATTAGACCGATAATTTGTTTTAATAAAGTAGATTTAGCTGATGAAAATGTGGCAGCTGATCTAAAACAGCTATATCAAAAGATTGGCTATCAGACTATTTTGACTAGCGCTAAAAAAGAAATAGGAATTCAAGAATTAAAAAATGAATTGTATGGCAATATCTCTGTTTTTGCTGGGCCGTCAGGAGTCGGCAAATCCAGTTTGTTAAATGCAGTTGAGCCTGGTTTAGAACTGCAAACAGGAGAAGTAAGTAGAAAGAGCCAACGAGGACGACATACAACTAGGTATACATCTCTTTTAGCTTTAAAAGAGGGGGGATTCGTGGCAGATTCCCCTGGCTTTAGCTGCTTACATCTACCTGAAATGAAAAGAGAAGAACTGGCTTCATACTTTCCGGAATTCTCTTTGCAGCAACAATGTAAATTTACTACATGCCTTCACCATACGGAGCCAGAATGTGCAGTAAAACAGGCCCTGGAGGAAGGAAAAATAGATCCTAGGAGATACGAACATTATCTAGATTTTCTAGTAGAAGTTATAGCTAAGGAGAGGAGTTATTAAATGGTTCAACTGGCACCTTCAATTTTGTCTGCAGACTTTAGTCTTTTAGCTGAAGAAATCCTGGCAGCTGAAAAGGCTGGAGTAGAAATGTTGCATTTAGATATTATGGACGGACACTTTGTACCAAATATTACTTTGGGGCCTAGTCTGGTTAAAGCAATACGGCCAAAGTCTAAACTGCTTTTCGATGTGCATTTAATGATCGAAAATCCCGACCAATATATACCTGATTTTATACAGGCAGGTGCTGACATTATTTCTGTACATGCAGAAGCTTGTCCCCATCTGCATCGAACCATACAAAATATTAAAGAGCAGGGTGTTAAAGCAGCAGTTGCTCTAAATCCTGCAACACCTCTAACTGTTTTGGAGTACGTATTGCCGCAAATTGATATGATTTTACTAATGACTGTTAATCCAGGCTTTGGAGGGCAAAAATTTATTTCCGCTGTAATCCCTAAAATAGTAAAAGCGCGCCAAATGATTATAGAGTCTGGTCTAAAGATCGACTTAGAGGTTGACGGAGGTATTAATACTCATACTGCTAAGGAAGTAGTAAAATCCGGCGCCAATGTTTTAGTTGCTGGGTCTGCAGTATTTGGACAACCTAACATAGCAGATGCAGTTAAAAATCTTCGTGCCGCGGCACTTGATAATTAAATAAAGTTAAATTTATCAATATAAAAAGGCAATTGGCTATTATTTTTAATAACCGATTGCCTTTTTATATTAGAGCCATTTTTAGACGGTTTTTCTAAAGCATAAATTAAAAGATAAGTTAAACAATAAGAATTAACTGCTTCTGTTGAATTTATGAACAAAAAACCAAAGCACCGTTAAAACATAAGCCCATATTGTTTGGGCTTATATTCTTTCTTGACACATTCCATTAAAATGGTAAAATAAAATAAAATATAAATAAAAATTATAAGTTAATATAATCCTTCGGGGCAAGGTGCAATTCCTTACCGGCGGTATAGCCCGCGAGCCTTTTGCTGAAAAGGTTGATTCTGGTGTAATTCCAGAGCCGACAGTTAAAGTCTGGATGAGAGAGGGTGATAGACCATCATTATGAATTTTTCCTCCCGTTGGATAACCAGCGGGTTTTTTATTTAAACTAAATACAGTAAGAGGTGTTTATCATGTCTACAAAAAAATTAGTTAGGATTTCCTTATTAGCAGTTATTTCATTTTTATTAATGTTTACAATTGAATTTCCCATACCTTTTTTTCCACCTTATCTAAAGTATGACCCTAGTGAAATACCGGCGCTAATCGCAGCCTTTGCCTGGGGGCCTTGGATTGGGGTATTGGTAGAGTTTTTAAAAAATTTTTTATTCTTTATTTCGGGCAGATCTACAGCAGGGATTATTGGAGTTGTAGCAGCTTTTTTAGCAGGAGGTACTTTTGTTTTAGTAGCGGGATCTATTTATGAGCATAAAAAAACTTTAGCTCGTGCAATTATTGCTTTATTCGTAGGTTCTATAGCAATGACGGCAGTAATGACTACTGCTAATTATTTTGTTTTACTCCCTCTTTGGGGTATTCCAACGGAAAAAGTATTGCCTCTCCTTACTTCTGCTATTATACCTTTTAATTTGTTAAAAGCAGCAGTTAGTTCATTGGCTACTTTTGTTATTTATAAAAAAGTACATTCTTGGTTAGAATTTAATTTAACGGATATCAGCAGAGAGCCAAGAAAGGAAAGAAGTTGAGAAAATGAGAATTGGTATAGTAAGCGATACTCACGGAGATTTAAATGCTTGGGAAACCATTACAGAAGGATTGTTAAAGGAAGTTGAGCTGATTTTACATGCCGGTGACATTCTCTATCATGGGCCTAGAAATCCGCTAGTTAAAGGGTATCAGCCTAAAGAACTGGCTCAGGTTTTAAATGAATTTCCCATACCAATTCTGGCTGCACGGGGTAATTGTGATACAGATGTTGATCAGATGGTTTTAAATTTTCCTATTGCAAGTCCGTATTTATTTACTTTTTTAAACAATAAAAGAGTTTTAGTAGATCATGGTTATCGATTAAGTACAGAGGAATTAGTTCAACTATGCACAAAATGGAAAATCGATCTTTGTATAACAGGGCATACTCATATAGCCCTTTTAGAAAAAAAAGGGGACACAGTTTACTTTAATCCTGGTAGCTGTTCTTTACCAAAGGGAACGGGTATACCTAGCGTCGGGATTTGGGATAATAATGAGCTTAAATTACTAAATATTTATAGCGGCGATATTTTGGCAGAAATTCAATTATAGTAGCCTAAGGGTTTTAGTACATTATTGTCCTCAACTTCTACTTCTAGTACCCAAAACAAAGTTTTTAGTCGGTCTATGATAAAAAACATAGCAATATCTATTTCTTGTGTGCTGCGGCCTTTATTTTGTTCTATGCCTTTTTTAATAATTAAGTCAGTTAAGTAATTTTGATCGCTTATTACTTGCTCTACAATTTCTTCCTTCGTACGCATATGGAGCCTCCTTCAGAATCTTTACATTATATAATAATTAAAAAGGAGCTTTGTAGTGCGTAATAAAGGATAAATAATGTTGGCAAATAACCCCTAAAATAAAAGTGGTTAGTTTTTAAAAACTAACCACTTTTATTTTAGCTTTATTTAATTATATAGCTCTTTGAACTTTACCAGATCGCAAGCAGCGAGTACAAACTGTAATTCTTTTTGGACTACCGTCTATTATAGCTTTAACTTTTTGTACGTTAGGAGACCATACTCTTTTTGTTTTTATATTGGAGTGGCTGGCCTGATTTCCAGATGCTTTTACTTTGCCACAAATTTCACATTTAGCCATTTTTCCACCTCCTTAAAGTTTGACAATTTAATCCCAAATTAAAAACCTTTTCTATTTTACCAAAAGGATTAAAAATTAGCAAGTTTTTAACC
Organism: Bacillota bacterium LX-D; assembly: GCA_031628995.1. NCBI lineage: Bacteria > Bacillati > Bacillota > Bacillota bacterium LX-D. The sequence continues at coordinate 21,454 of JAVLUO010000004.1, forward strand.
GCCCGTTTCCCTGAGAATTAAAAAGTTTCTTCGCGCAGCAGGTATTAAAGCTCTAAATGTTGAAATTTTCATATATTGATTTAGGTCTATTTTGTTATATACTGTATATAATTTCTGGTTATAGTAAATATATTAATTACCTTAGGAAAGGAGGAAATAATTTGAAAAATACTATTCAAACCGAGTATGGTAAAATCACTATTTCCAAAGAAGTTATTTCGTCCATTGCAGGTTATGCGGCAGCTGAATGTTATGGGTTAGTTGGGATGACATCTCAAAAAATTCAAGATGGTTTATTTGAACTTTTAGGAAGAGAAGCAAATAAAAAAGGGATTCAAGTTAATATTTCAGACAGTACAGTAATAATTAATGTTTATATTGTAGTTGGATATGGTACGAAGATTAGTGAAGTAGCCAATAATGTAATGGAAAAAATTAATTACACTGTGCAAGAATATACGGGTATTCCTATCCAAAAGGTGAATGTTATTGTGCAGGGAGTTAAAGTTGTGGACTGAGGAGGTTCTGGTGTTGCAAACGTATCTTGAAGCCCGTCAGTTTAAAAATATGTTTTTAGCCGGGGTTCAAAATTTAGCAGCGAATAAAGAAAGTGTTAATGCACTAAATGTCTTTCCTGTACCAGACGGGGATACGGGAACCAATATGAGTTTAACTGTTTTGGCAGCGGCACGGGAAGTTGAAAAATTGGAAGTGCTAACAATTAAAGCTTTGGCTCAGGCAATAGCGACAGGAGCGTTGATGGGTGCCAGAGGTAATTCGGGAGTAATTTTGTCTCAACTTTTTAGGGGATTTGGACAGGTACTAGAAAATGCAGATAAAATTGATGGTGCAATTATTGCAGAAGGTTGCGAGAATGCTGTTAAGGTTGCTTATCGTGCCGTAATTAAACCGGTAGAAGGTACTATTTTAACAGTCGCCAAGGCTATCGCCAAAGGTGCCAAAGAAGCCGTAGGTTCTAAGGCGGACGTTGCCAGTGTAATAGGTATTGCTTTAGAACATGGACGGATAGCTTTAGCGAAAACACCAGAAATGCTGCCGACCCTAGCTCAGGCTGGAGTTGTTGACGCTGGGGGAGAAGGATTATGTTTAATTATTGAAGGAGCTTTTAACTCCCTGACAAATCAGGATCAAGCTGTTAATTTAGCGGCACAAGTACCCATTCAAAGTGCTAAGAGAATTGATTCTCTTCTTGCCAAAGATCAAAAAGAACAGGGAGATTTAAAATATCAATATTGTACGGAGTTAATTATTAAAGGCCAGGGTTTATCCCAGGAGTCTATTCGCCAAAGTCTGAAAAATTTGGGAGATTGCCTGCTGGTTGTAGGAACGGATACATTGACTAAAATACATATTCATACAAATCGACCAGGAAAAGTATTAGAGCTGGCTGTTGAGCTAGGTAAGCTACATGATATAAAAATTGATAATATGGCAGAACAACATCAGAACAAATTACTTTTTGAAAGTACGGAAGAAGCTAAGCCACTGCCAAAGACATTAAAAAGTACTGGTATAGTAGCAGTAAGCGCTGGAGATGGCTTAAATGAAATATTAAAAAGCTTAGGGGTTGATGTGCTGATCAATGGTGGACAAACCATGAACCCTAGTACTGAAGATCTTTTAGCTGCCATAAAAGAAACCAATGCTCAACAAGTGTATATTTTACCGAACAATAAAAATATTATTCTTGCTGCAGAACAAGCAAAAGAATTAGTTAAAGATGTTGAAGTTATCGTAATACCTAGTAAAACATTTCCTCAAGGAATGGCAGCTCTATTAGCTTTTAACCCCGATAGTAAGTCCGAAGATAATAAAGCCGATATGTGCCAGGCATTACAGAATATCCAGTCAGCAGAAATTACATATGCAGTAAGGGATTCTCAGGTTAATGGGCTAGAGATACAAGCAGGTGAGGTTATTGGGATTATTGAGAACAATATAGTGGAAAAAGGACAAAATATAAATGAGGTGATGAAAAGCTTAATTTACCAAATGGTAAAAAAAGGCGGAGAACTTTTAAGTCTGTTCTACGGAAGCGATGTTAAAGAAACGGAAGCAGAGAAACTATCTGCTGAATTAGCTGCAATTTATCCGGACTTAGAAATTGAGTGCCATTATGGAGGACAACCTTTATACTACTATATTGTTTCGTTGGAGTAGAATTTTTCAATGGCAAATACTTTTCAATTTATTCAAGATCTAATGAATTTAATTAGGCAAGAAGAAGAGCTTTGCTGTAATAATGCAGCTTGCTTTGGAGGATTTCATGCTAAATTAGTTTCTATTCTTTTAGCTATAGTTAAGTTGGAGCAAACTTTTCAGACTGATGCTAATTTCCAAAATCTAGTCCTTGAGGCCCAAAAGTACCAGATTTTATCTGGATCAGAGAGGCAAGAATTATTAAATAAGTTAAAAACGGTACTTGCTAATTTTGATCCAACCCTAAAGAATTCTGGTATTCCTGTTGCTTACACTAGTAATAAGCAAAAAATTAATTTATCAGTCCAGTATCTTAAAGGTGTAGGCCCTAAAAAGGCTATTTTATTAGAACGCTTGGGTATTAGAACTATAGAAGATTTATTGTACTTTTTTCCTAAACGGTATGAAGACAGACGAAACTTAAAAAAAATAAATCAACTAACTGCAGGAGAGACTGAGACTTTTGTCGGTCGTCTTATTTATTCGGAAATATTACAGTCCAAAAAAGGAATGACTATCTTAAAGGCTGTTCTTGCAGATCAATCGGGACAGGTAGAGTTAGTTTGGTTTAACCAAGCTTTTTTAAAATCTAAGTTAGTTAAAGATAATTTTTTTTTAGTTACGGGCAAAGTTAAAAAAAATATTTTCGAAACTCAAGTTGTAGTTAGCGATTTTGAAATACTTAATAATTTGGATGAAGCTTTCTATAGATCTATAACGCCAATTTATTCATCTACCGAAGGATTAAATCAAAAGTTATTAAGAGAAATTATTAGTCAAGCAATACAGTGTTATGGCGGCGCATTACCGGAAAATTTGCCCCAGGAAGTTATTGACCGGGAAAAGCTGTTCAATCGTTCTCAAGCATTGCAAACAATTCATTTTCCTGATAATTGGAGTACTTTGGAGCAAGCTAGAAAAAGATTTATCTATGAAGAATTTTTTTTCTTGGAAATTGGGTTAGCGGCAAAAAAACAAGTTGTTACAAGAAGGAAAGGAATAGCCCATCTTGGGAAAGGAAGACTGCTGCAAAATTTTTATTCTCATTTGCCCTTTACTTTGACAAAAAGCCAGCAAAAAGTTCTGCGCAGCATCTTAAAAGATATGGAAAGCCCCTATTGCATGTCTCGTATGCTACAGGGAGATGTAGGTTCAGGCAAAACAATTATTGCAGAAATTGCTTTGCTTAAAGCTGTTGATGCCGGCTTCCAAGGGGCGTTAATGGCTCCTACAGAAATTTTAGCTGAGCAGCATTTCTTAAACATGGAAAAAACTTTAAAGCTGCTGGGGGTTACTGTAACCTTGTTAACCAGTAGTTTAACTAAAAAAGAAAAAGAGGAAAGAATTACAGCCATTAAAGAAGGAAAAGTTGATCTAGTAATTGGTACTCATGCAATTATTCAGGAAAAGGTGTTGTTTAAAAATTTAAGCTTAGTCGTAATCGATGAGCAGCATCGCTTTGGGGTTATCCAAAGGTCAAAGCTACAGGAAAAGGGAATGAATCCAGATGTTTTAGTATTGACAGCAACGCCTATACCTAGAACCTTGGCTTTGTCCTTATATGGGGATTTAGATCTGTCAATAATAGATGAATTGCCTCCAGGCAGAAAACCTGTTTTAACTAAATATATAACGGAGGATAAAAGACATCAGGTATATCAATTTATAAAAAACGAAATAGATAAAGGTCGCCAGGCTTATATTGTTTGTCCCCTAGTTGAAGAATCTGACGTAATTCAAGCAGAAGCTGCCACTAAAATTGCCCAGTATCTGCAAAAAGAAGTTTTTCCTGAATTAAAAGTAGGTTTAATTCACGGACGCATTTCTACTTTAGAAAAAGAAGCAATCATGACTTCTTTTCGTGATAACTTAATTCAGATTTTAGTGGCAACAACGGTAATCGAAGTGGGAGTAAATGTTCCCAATGCCACAATTATGCTAATTGAAGGTGTCGAAAGATTTGGACTAGCGCAGTTACATCAGTTGCGAGGCAGGGTTGGCAGGAGCAATCATAAATCATACTGTTTTTTAATGGGAAGCTTACAAAGTAAAGAGGCTCGTGCCAGAGTTAAGATTTTATGCTCAACCAATGACGGTTTTAAAATTGCAGAAGAGGACTTGCATATTCGGGGCCCAGGAGAAATTTTTGGTACAAAGCAACATGGCTTATTGCAATTTAAGATTGCCAATTTAATTACAGATGTGGATATTTTAGAAAGAGCACGTTCGGGTGCTTTTGCAATGTTAGCCAAATACCCCCAACTTGCTAAGCAATGTAAAAATTTAATAATATAAAAAAATTTAGTATAAGATGTATTTTAATATCAAATAATAGCTACGAAAACTGAGTATATATTGAAGGGGTGTTTAGATTGAATCAATATTCACAACAAATTAGTTTTCGTATGAATCAATTACAAAATGAGCTAAACCAAATTGGGAGAATGGTTCAACAATTAGCAGAAGGTGAACAATCAAATTACAGACAACTTCAGCAAATGCACCAACACGAAACCAACATGTCTAATCAATTACAACGTTTAAGCCAAGTAGAACAACATGCAGCTTTCCAATTGTCTCAAATACAACAAATTTGCCAAGGAATTACCAATGAAATGCAGCAGCTATCTAGTTTAGCTAATCAAATGCCTGCTAGCAGCAACGTAGTGCCCACACCAGGTCAACAGGGTATCGCAAGTTTTACAACAAGCAGCTCTACTGCAGGAAGATCTAATTATGGAACTGCCGGACAATTTTCCACTGGAATTTCTGGGGGACAAATTGGGCCAACAGCGGGAAGCCAGTATTCCTTGGGAAACTACGGCGGTCAAATAGGTTCTTTACACAGTTTGGGGTTGAGTATGAGCAGCCCAACTGCTGGTAGATCCGATGAGCAATATTCACCAGCTGGCAGGTCCGATTATGGAACATCAGGACAGTTTGCGACGGGATCTTACGGTAGCCAAATAAACACACCTATTAGCAACCAATATTCTTTAGGAACTTATGGAGGCCAAATGGGATCTATGCACAGCTTAGGATTAAGCATGAGCAGCCCAACTGCTGGAAAAGCGGATGGGCAGGATTCACCTACAGGCAGACCCGACTATGGAACAGGCGGTTACGGTTACAGCTTAGGAAGCTATGGAAACCAAATAAATACTCCTTTAGCAGGCCAATCTAGTTTAGGTACTAGATTTATCTAATATTAAAAACATGGTAAAAGCCAGCCTAATAGGCTGGCTTTAAATTATAATTATTGTATATTTAACATTATCGGTTTAATACTAATGAAGAGTTATAGAAGTTATAGCTTGTGCTAATTCAGAAAAATAATTTTTATCTAATTGATCCTGATAAATGTTTTCTTTTAAACTTTTTAAAAAACTTCGGGAAAACTTAAAAATTTTATTATCAGCGAAAATAACTGTCTCTTGATCAGTTGTGTACGCGTCAAAACGAACTTGACGTTTTTGTAGTTCAATTTCCAGTAAATATTTATTTAAAAAATGCACTGAAAAAAATGCTAGCGTACCGTTTAGGGCTAACCATTCGGGTATCTGATATGCGCTGCACTGAAATTCGATTAAATCCTGTAAGTTTTCACTATCATTTTGTAATTCGTTTAAAACAGCCCAAATTAAGAAAAGCTCATTGGTAGGATGATCCTTAGCCCAGTCTTCAAATTGTTCATTAAAATCATCTGCAGTAGATATTTCGATTTCGTTTAATTTTTCATTAACAAAGTTATCTAAATAATAATATTGGGCCTCATTATTTAAAAAATAAAGATTGCCATAAGACTTTTTACCTGTTTTTGCCAATATATTCACCTCGCTTTGTATATTTATTTTGCGTAGAGAAAAAATAATTATATAAATTAGAGCAAGGAACTTTTCAGCGTGTTTGTCAATTTCTGATTTGTATGTAAAGAAAGTTTTTAGCATACCCTGTAGTTATAATGGGAAGTAATTATTTTACACAACACATTTTTAAAATACCGTCTGAAATTACCTTAGCTAACTAAAAAATTTAGAATTATAAAGGGATGGTTTAATGACAAAAATAAGGGTAGGCATAATTGGGGCTGGCATGGCTTTTGAACGACTTCACTATCCGGCTTACCAGGAATTAAACGATAAATATGAAATAAAGGCACTTTGCGACCCAGACGAGGCAAAGCTAAAAAAGTGGGCGCAACAGCTGAACTTAGAACAGGATCATGTGTCTAATAAGTACGAGGATCTACTTCCAAAAGATGATATTGATGTTTTTGATATTATGGTCCCTATAGAACTAAACTTTACTATTGCTGAAGCTGTTGCAAAAGCAGGCAAACCAATTATTTTAGAAAAGCCCCTTGGCTCTAATATGGAGGAAGCTGAAAGCTGTAGTAAATTGCCTCAAAAATATAGCGTACCCATAATGATTGCAGAAAATTTTAGGTATAACGAAGAAGTAAATATCCTTAGAGACTTAATTCAAAACCAAAAGGTTGGAAAACCTTTATATTTTCTGCAAAACAGGGTCAACAATTTTCCGGTGGATATGCTGAAAAACAAATTTTCCGCTAAAGAATGGCGCCAACATCCTGAATACTGGGGAGGAACTTTTCTTGACACTGGGATTCACGATTTAGCATCCCTCCGACATATTTTTGGTGCTGTGCAAGAAGTACACGCTTACGGGCAAAAAGAGAATGCAGATTACGCGCCTTACTCTGTTATAAATGCGAATATCCTTTTTGCCACTGGTTTAACTGGCCAGTTTACATTTTTTACTTCTGGACAGGAAAGTCAACGGCCATTAGTTGGGCTGCGTATTTTTTGTACAGACGGTATGATTTATTTAGAGGAAAGAGATTGCGGCACTATTAATATAGCTTTTAATAATGGGAAAAAGGAAACAATATCTTATCAACCACAGCGTGGGTATGTTAACGAACTTCTGAATTTTTATAACTCATTAACTAACAAAGAGGCAATTAGCGTAACTCCTGAAATAGAATTTGGAGATACTAAAATGGTATTTGATATTTTGAAATCTATTCAAAAAGGAACTCCAATCAGAGTAGATAAACTGAAAAATAATTTAAAATATTAAATATTTAGTGACTTAATGCTGATAAAATGTTAAAATAACTATGAAAGAAAATTGCAAAAATTTTTCCTGCAGTGTTTGCGTTGAGGCCGTTAATTGTTAAACCAACACATTTAACAAGGGAGTTTGAGTCCGATTGCAGCTGCCATGCCGTATATATCGGAAGGCAAAAACAATTGGCAGAACACCCACCTGCCAAGGCAGGTTTAGCTAATGCGGCAAGCGGCTCTGCGGGTAATTAATAAAGACAGTTGACTGTCTTTTTTTATTTTTTTATTGTTAACTATGAAATTTTTATAGTTGACAATGGAAAGATAATTAGAGATAATTAGATTGTGCGTAATTTATCTAACTTTTGTTAACTGTTATTAATTATGTGTTAACAATTGTGTAACTACATTTGTTTTACTCGGTTTAAAATATTATATTAGGAGGTTTGAATAAGTGCATTATTCTGTTAAAGACATTACTTATATAGCACTATTCACTGCATTGACAATTACTACAGCATTATTTACTCGTTTTGCCAGTGGTGTAATCCCTTTTAGTTTATTACCCTTTATCGTCATGTTAGGAGGAGGAATTTTAGGCAGTAAACGAAGTACAGCTAGTATGGGATTGTATGTTTTATTGGGACTTATGGGTATTCCCGTATTTGCCACACCACCATTTGGTGGCTTTGTTTATCTTTTACAACCATCCTTTGGATTTTTAATTGGATTTATTGTGGCTGCATATGTCATAGGCAAAATAAATGAAGTAAAATCTTTTTCATTAATAACTTCTATTTTTGCTAATTTCCTTGGTATATTAGTAATGTACCTAATAGGTTTAGCATATTTCTGGGGCCTTTTTAATTTCTATTTAGGAAAATCAATAACTATTCTAGCTGTTGTTAAAATTGTTTTACCATTGATCATACCTGATTTAGTTAAGGCCTTGGGAGCTTCATACTTAGCATTAGTTGTACGTAAAAGATTAAAATTATATAACATTGATTTTTAAAGGGAAATAACAATTCCTTGGTATTACAGGTGTAGAATGTACGTATTATTTACACACATTCCACTTGTGGTGCGCCCGGCATGGGCCTTGCTTGTCGGTGAAAGTCCGATACGGGGCTGATAGTGCCAACCGTTAGCCTAAGACAAGAGTGTCCATCGTGAGGTGGAATCTGAAGAAAGCCGGCGGCAAAGCTCTGGTCTGAGGAATACGAACTACATATAAGACATATGCCTGCAGGGTGAGTTTGCCACACAAAACGAAGTCCAAAACTATCCGAAGTGAGCGGTGTAAATGTAGCAGATAGATGGAGCGAAAGTAAGCGTTCCTACCTGGGGAGGTCTGGAAAAATACAAGGCTTAGGAATATGCGAACACAAGAAAAGGCTGCCGGCGAATAGCCAATAGCCCAATCCATGCAAGAACACTCACTAATGAATACCTGAGAAAAATAGGTTTACAGTCAATAAGTGAAAGATATTCATTAGTGCATTAATTCTATTGAACCGCCGTATACCGAACGATACGTACGGTGGTATGAGAGGACGCTGAATAAAATAATTATCCAGCTCCTACTTGATTTTATGACAACTGCAGTTAGGTGAATGCTGGTGATGACGATGATGGGAGCGACATCCTGAGGATTCTAAACTTGCGCGTACTTGTGACCTAATACCATCTAGATATTGCTCCCGAAGATTAGCTTGTTCTTGTTTTTCTTCATTAGTTAACCCTTCAGTCCGCTTCTTCCTAGCTAAATAGTTAATTCTTTCAATCAATTCATTTGTAATCAAAAAAATCACTCCTTTTCTTAAAAAATTTCAACTTATTTTTATAGGCATCAGAGTAACAGTACTAGTTTAGCAGTATATATAGAATATTACCATTAAAAAATATTTTTCTATAACATTAATCGACAAAAGTTTTAACTTAGATGTTTTACAATTTTACTAGAGCAGTTACAAAAAGATAAACAGATGAAAGGGGTCGGTTTCCGGTGAGCTTACATTACTTAGATCCTTTCAAGCTAACTTTGAAAGAAGTTGAAGAAGTAATATTTTACTACAAATTGGAGGATAAATTAAAAGAATTATTAATTGAAGTATCTAGAATGGATTATAACGGTTATATTAAGCTCAGTAAACCGAGAGATTTATACAGCCAAAAGGATTGGGAAAGAGTTTTTGAAGTCCTCCAAACAGCGATTATAGAATCAAAAGAACAAAAGTCTAATGAACCTTTACCGGATTTTATCGAAAAAAAATTACGTAAGATTTTGCAACGGGCTGATTTTCAAGGCTTTAAATGTTTTGTGGAAGTAAATTCCGCTTATTTGCCTCCTGAGGTGGTTCAGGAGAGCAACAATATGAAGTTTCTTAATTGGCTTTATGCACGCTTGAGAGATAATACTTTAGTTTTAGAAAGAAACAATATCCGCTTAGGAATAAATGCTAAGCCTGAAGATTTAGTTTACTAATCATTGATTTTTTTAAAACTAATTGCTAATCCATCACCCAATGGCAAGATAGTGCTCTCTAACAGCGGATGGTTAAATAAGGATTTGTTATAATTTTCTAGTAGTTCACGTTGCTTTTTTCTTGCCGACACTATTGGAAAAAGAACGTCGTCTGAAATCAATAAACCTCCTGGACGTAATTTTTCCACGCATATATCTAACATTGGTAAGTAAATGTCTTTGGCTGCATCTTGTAAGATTAAATCAAAAGGTCCTTCTAATTCAGTAAAAATAGAATTTGCTTTATTGTTGATAATTTCAACTCGATGGCTTAAGCCGGCTAGCTCCAGGTTCTTTTTAGTCTCATTTGCTAAACGGGGAGAATTTTCTATGGAAATTAGGTGACCATTTGTTTTTTCCAAAGCTTCCGCCAGCCAAATAGTAGAAAAACCTAAACAAGTACCAAATTCAACAACTTTTTTGGCGTTAATCATTTGGATTAGTAAATAAAGTAAGTTGCCTATATCAAGTCCAATAGAAGGACAAACGTCCTTACGTACTTTTTCCTCGGCTGCTATTATATCTAATTGGGGATTTTTATTCTTAATGAAATTATGAATATAATCAATCTTATCCAAGTTTAGGCCTCCAAAAAATATGATATGTACTTACATGTTATTCTATCTTTTTAGGAAAAAGTTAGCAATAGCTTTCTATACTTGCTGAACATCTCGCATTACTTTCCCCCTTGTGATTCTATTTATTTAGTGCCGCATTTCCTGCGGCTATTTTTATTTCTTTAAAAATTTCATTCCAGCTTACTGGCAAAATTGCGCAAACTCTATTTTTAAACCCAATTTTTATTGAATAGCTTTAATATCTGCGGACAAGATAAATATAAAAATAATTTTTTAAAGAAAATAACCTAAAGCCGATTAAAAAGTACTAGATAAAATGAAGGATGAAATAGCTCAAGAAATGGGCTTGACTACCAAGGCAAATACTTCTAGAAGGAAATAGGCATAAAGATTTGCTTTGGAGTTATACTAAGCCTACAACACCAAAAGGAGGTGACATTAATGGCAGAAGGTCAAAGAAGTAATACAATCGTAGTACCACAAGCTAGACAGGCTTTAGACCAATTAAAGTATGAAACTGCTGCTGAAATTGGGCTTCAGAACTACCAAGGTTACCTAGGTGATGTTCCTTCTCGTTTAAATGGTGCTGTTGGGGGAAACATGGTTCGCAAAATGATTCAAGCTTATGAACAATCAGCTTCCTCTCAGAGTTAATATTAAATAATAAAAGATTAAATAATTGTTGAAAGAGGTGATATTAATGGCAGAAGGTCAAAGAAGTAATACAATCGTAGTACCACAAGCTAGACAGGCTTTAGACCAATTAAAGTATGAAACTGCTGCTGAAATTGGGTTACAAAACTACCAAGGTTACCTAGGCGATGTTCCTTCCCGTTTAAATGGTGCTGTAGGCGGAAATATGGTTCGTAAAATGATTCAAGCTTACGAGGCTTCAGCTGCAGGTACTAATACAACTACAACTAAATAAGTATGTGCTCCCAATATTCATACTTACTAGCGGGCTTCGGCCCGCTTTTTCCGTCTACAGCATATGTATATTATTAATAATAATTTGGAGTTTAATACTAAAATTGTAAAAAAAAATTAACTATTGGAGATACATTGCAGAATTCTCTGGGTTGATTTCTGGATGCAATCCTTGATTAATGCCATCGGCAATAACTCGAGCTGTATTATTAATAAGTTCATCAATTTCTTTAGGGGTAACTGTTAGCTGTCCCCCAAAAGGTTCTAAAATTTGCCCGACAATTGAGCTTATACGTTCCTCGTTTATCTGTTGCGTTAAATAAGGATTGCCACTAGTTATAGCAGCAAAAACTCTATAAGCGATTACTGCAGCATTAATTACGGTTGGGATACCAATAGCTATCACGGGGACTCCCATTGTTTCCTGGTTGATGCCAACTCTTTTGTTGCCTATTCCCGACCCAGGGTTAATGCCGGTATTGCTTAATTGAATGGTAGTGCAGATTCGTTCTAAGTTGGCAGCTGCTAAAGCATCTATAGCAATTACAACTGATGGATGGATACGGTCAACAACACCTTTAATAATTTCCGCTGTTTCAATACCAGTAATACCTAGTACGCCTGGAGCAAAAGCACTAACTTCACGCAGACCACCGCGTAATTCTTCTGGAGCGTAGTGATAAAGGTGTCTTGTGACTAGGCTTTTTTCAATTACCTTTGGCCCTAAGGCATCGGGAGTTGCTTCCCAATTGCCTAAGCCTACTAATAAAACGCTAGCTTCTTTTTTAAGTTGTAATTCAGCAAAAAGTTGCTGAATTTGTTTTCCTAATTCAGCGCTAATTACTTGATGTATTTGGCGATTATTAACTTTCAAATCAGGTGCTTCAATTGTTAAATAAGTTCCAATTGGTTTGCCGGTAATTTTTTCTCCAGTTGAATTTAGTACTTTGATTTTTGTAACTGATCCATTTGCAAATTGTTCCTTTTGTTCAGATATTCCAGGGAGTTCTTGATTTAAATCACCTCGAAGAACCTCGGTAGCTTCAAGTGCTAAATCCATTTGAACATTTAAAGCTTTATAAAAATCCAGCATATTCATCAAAATAAGCCTCCTAAAACTTTACATTTTCCAGATTTTTATTCTTCCTATTTTCTTTGCTTTATTCTTCCGCTACTTTGGAAAAATATGCATTAAGATAAAAGAAAAGTTAATGAAGTATATTTTCGAATTGAATTCCGTTATGCTATACTAAAAAAAAGCTTACCTAAGAGGTGATGGTAATGGAAATTCATTGTTCCATCTGCGGGAAAAAATATGAAATAACAAAAATTCATAAGGATTATCTTCGCTTAGCAAGTGATCCTAAAGGCATATACATCTGCAATAATTGTAAAAATAGGATTCGTTATCAGAACCAAGAAGGTAATAAACCTAAAAAGCCAATTTGAGAATATACTTAAGTTTGATATATTCTCAATTTATTAAGCTGTATAAACGTACTGGAATTAATGACGAACAATAATTTTTAATCAATTAAGATAAAGAGAGGTATAAAAATGGCAAAGGATTCTTCTTTTGATGTAGTTTCTGAAGTGGATTTTCAAGAATTAGATAATGCTATAAATCAAGTCAAAAAGGAAATAGCACAAAGGTATGATTTCAAAGATTCTAAATCAACAATAGAAATTGAAGATAAAGTTATTAAGATTTTAGCAGACAGTGATTTTAAACTTAACGCGGTAATAGATATTTTGCAAAGTAAAATGATTAAAAGGAATGTACCACTTAAAGCAATATCCTACGGAAAGGTAGAGCCTGCCGCTGGGGGAATGGTTAGGCAGCTTTTAACAATTCAAAATGGTATTGATAAAGAAAAAGCAAAAAAAATTGTAGCAGCAATTAAAGATCTGAAAATTAAAGTTCAAGCCCAGGTTATGGAGGATAAGGTCAGAGTAATAGGTAAGAACAAAGATGATTTACAAGCAGTTATTCAAATGTTAAAAGAAAAAGATTTCGATATTGCACTACAGTTTACTAATTTCCGATCCTAAGCAGCTGGCGCAGCTGCTTTTTTCACGTGCTCCTATCAGTTTCGCAATCTAGGTGTTAAAATCTACCTGGTAAGATGGATAACCTGTACCAAGCATGGCTTTGTAGTTTTATTTGTATTTTTCACTGTAGAATATGCCCCTGTGATAACGAAGCTTGTAAAATGATATAGGTATATTCTCCAATTATTTAAAAACTAAATTGATTTTTTGCAAAAAATGTTTTTTCAAGCAGGAAAATTTCGATTTGTGGAATATTTTAGTAGTATAACAGTTAAGAACTACTAAAGGAGTTATGAAAATGCATTTGAAAAAATTTTTTGCAAAATGTTGTTTAGCTATTTTAATGCAAGGCATATTTTTAGTTTCAGGCTTAAATTTTGCTTCCGCCGAGGAAAATTTATTGCCTATGGAATGTCATGTGAGAGGAATTGATGTAGGCAACAAGACAGCTGCAGAGGCAGTTAAAAAAATCCAAGAATCTCTAAGTAAAATTACTTTCTCCTATGGACAAAAGACATGGCATTTCTCGGCAGAGGAGCTTGGATTAACTGTAAACTGGGAACAACTCCAAACTGTCCTAAAACAAACTGCGAAAAACCCCTATTTATCTTACCAACAAAACTATTTGATAAATATTCCCATTAGCTTGGAAATTGATCAAAAGAAACTTGCTCAAACTATAAATGGTTTAGCAAAAAATTTAAATCAGGCAGCAAAAGCTACTGCCAAAGAAAAAGAAGTTAAAATTACTATCGATACTGTAAATTTAACAAAAATACTGCAAAACTTAACTGATCTTTCAATCAATGAATTTGAGCTGCCAGTAGTGATAACTGAAGTTAAAAAAGTAAATACTGAGCAAAAGCAAGATCTCTTAGCCACATTTACTACAGTTTTTCCTAATCAGAGGGATCGTACTGTCAACATTAAATTAGCAGTGAATGCTTTAAATGGAAGTAGAATTAAACCAGGCGAAGTTTTTTCTTTTAATAAAACTGTGGGCCCTAGAAGTTATGAGCGTGGCTATAAAGATGCTAAAATTATTGTTGGAGGTGAATTTGTGCCTGGTGTAGGAGGAGGGATTTGCCAAGTAACCTCTACTCTATATAACGCAGTTCTTTTAGCTAATTTACCAATAGTTGAACGATCTCAACATAGTTTAGCAATTTCCTATGTGCCTCTAGGTAGAGATGCTGCTGTTAGTTATGGATCAAAAGATTTTAAATTTCGTAATAATACTACTCAGGACTTAAAACTAAAAGCCTATATTCAAGGAAATAAATTAACAATATCTATTTTAGGAGACCATAAATATATAGAAGGTAAAAAAGTTACCATAAAAACGGTAAAAGGATTTATCAGCACCGGGAAAAAAGGCTATAGAGTAGCAACTTATCGGATTGTAGAGTCTGGTAATAAACAATACAAAGAGTTTCTCGGTCATAGTTTTTATCCTTTATAAAGTCATCCAAGTAATTTTTTGGACAAGTTATTTTGCAAAAATATAGAAAAGCATTTGAAAGTTTGGAGAAACTCAATTATAGTATTGTTTGGAAGGAAGAAAAAAATAATAATAGGAGGGATAAGATGCTAGAAAGAATTTTTAAGCTGCGGGCTAATGACACAACAGTGCGTACAGAAATTTTAGCCGGATTTACAACGTTTATCACATTAGCTTATATAATATTTGTAAATCCTGCAATTTTAGCTGATGCGGGCATCCCTAAAGAAGCAGCTATTGCTGCCACAATTTATGCTACAGTTGTGTCAACGCTACTCATGGGCCTTTGGGCTAATTTCCCAATTGCTGTGGCACCAGGAATGGGACTTAATGCCTTTTTTACTTATACTGTTGTTTTAGGTATGGGTTTATCTTGGCAGACTGCTTTAGGTGCCGTATTTATTTCAGGTATTGTTTTTTTAATTTTGACAGTCACAAAGATTCGTCAGTATATTATTGAAGGTGTTCCCAGTGTATTACGATCTTCCATTGGGGTAGGTATCGGACTTTTTATTGCTTTTATTGGTTTAAAAAATGCCGGAATAGTGGTTGCTGATGAGGCTACATTTGTTAAAATGGGTGATATAACTAATCCGGGCGTATATGTAAGTTTAATAGGTTTGGTTATAGCAGCAATTTTGATGACTAGAAAAATTAAAGGTTCTATTTTGATTAGTATTTTAATAACTACTATACTTGCTATGATTACAGGTGTACAAAAATTGCCAGCTAGTATAGGAGACATAGTTAGTTTTAATGTGCCTAGTCTGGCTCCAACTTTTTTACAGTTAGATTTGGCGGGTGCTATCCACTATGGGATTTTTTCAATTATTTTTTCATTTACGATAGTGGAATTGTTTGATAATATTGGAACTCTAATTGGTTTAACCAAAAAAGCCGGCATGATGGACCAAGATGGTAAAATAAATAATATTGATCGCGCACTAACTACAGATTCTATTGGTACAATGACTAGCGCTTTGTTTGGGACAAGCACTGTGACTTCATATATAGAAAGTGCAGCTGGAATAGCTGAAGGCGGGAGAACTGGTCTAACCGCTGTAACAGTGGCAGTACTATTTTTAATTTCTTTATTATTCTCTCCCCTTATTGGTTTAATTCCTTCTGTTGCTACTGCACCAGCTTTAATTATTGTTGGTACCCTAATGTTGGGGGAAATTGCTAATGTCAAATTTGAAGATTTTACGGAAATTTTCCCTGCATTTCTAACCATAATTATGATGCCTTTAACTTATAGTATTGCAACAGGTTTGGCTTTTGGTTTTATAAGTTATACACTAATCAAATTATTTACAGGCAAAGCCAAAGAAGTTAGCATTATGATGTATATTATATCCATCGCTTTTCTTATTAATTTTGTCTTGCGTTAAATATTTAAAATTAAAAAAATGCAAAGCAGTAGTTTCCTTTAGTCAAATGGAACTGCTGCTTTTTTTATGTTAATCCTTTTCTTTTGTAACCAGCATCTTAAAATAGGCATATTATATAAGATAATTAATAGAATAGATAATAGCCCATTTTACAATTTAAATAATTTAATACTAAGGAGGGTGCTGGATGTTGGGGATAATAGATAAAATTTTAAAAGATATAGGCTTAGAGAAAGTGCAGCCTGAAGATAATGTTTTAGAATTTCATTTAAAAAGTGCTGAAGAAATTAAAAAGCTAATTGTTAGTAAATATCTACAGTAAGATGAAGAAAGAAGCTGCCTGTGCTATAATAACTTTAATATGTTTCATGAATAATCTTTAGCAGTTTGGAGGCAGGAATTTTGAAATATCCTCAGGAACGTAAAGATAGTAAAGTAGATGTGCTTATTTTAACAGCAAGTTACGGTGGCGGGCATATGCAGGCGGCTAAAGCATTAAGCCAAGCTTTAAAGAAACTTGAGCCTTGTCTTAACATTGAAACCTTAGATTACGTTCGTTGGATTAACACTAGGCTGGACTCTTTTACAAAATTAGCTTATGTCAAAGTCACAAGTAAAGCCCCCAGCCTATGGCACTTATTGTATGATATCACAGACCGTCCCTTTTTCGCTAAACACGGTTTAACGCGAAGACTTGGTTATCAGAGATTATATAGTTATATTATGCAAATTAAACCCAAAATTATTGTATCTACACATTTCTTGACTTCGGCAGTAGTTGGAGAGTTAAAAAAAAGAAAATTAATTTCTACTCCTTTAGTTACAGTAATCACAGATAATGTTTTACATGCCTTTTGGCTAAATTCATTTGTGGATTTGTACTTAGTTGCCAATGAAAACATCAAAAGAGATTTAATTCAATATGGTGTAGCTAGTGAAAAAGTAGAGACTACAGGCATACCCATTGATTTAAAATTTAGTGTCAGTTATGATAAAATGGTGTTGCGTCAGCAGCATCATCTAATACCCCGTTTACCGACTATCCTTATAATGAGCGGTGCTTATGGCATAGGTGATATTACTGGGATTTGTCATTTCTTAGCTCATTTTGAACATAAAATACAAGTTATCGTGATAGCTGGCAAAGATAAGAGGTTAAAAAGAAAAATAACAAATTTAACATATAATTCTAAAAACAACTTTCATATTTTAGGTTATGTCACAAATGTTTTTGAATTGATGAATACGTCAGATTTACTTATTTCTAAGGCAGGAGGTTTAACTACTAGTGAAGCATTAGCCAGTAATTTGCCGATGCTAATTTATAAACCAATTCCCGGTCAAGAAGAAGGTAATGCTACTTATTTGAGAAATGCAGGGGCAGCTGTAATTGCTAGTAACATGGACGAATTTATAAAGTGGTTCAATGAAATCGTTTTTAGCGATTCCAAATTAAAGGCTATGTCTCAGGCATGTCTAAATTATAAAAAACCTTTGGCAGCCTTGCGGGGAAGCGAACTATTATTAGACCGTTTCAAACTATCTTAAAAACGGAGGCATTAGCCTCCGTTTAATTCTTCAGTCATTATTTGTCCCGATAAATTTGTTTATATTCCATGTGACAGGCATGTAAATAATCAACTGTACTTCATTATCATTTACGGCTACTACTTCGGATTCATATATTTCTCCAGTACAATCATCCATAATTTCAATTATTTCGCCTGTAAATGCTGCCTCTAAAAGCAGCTTTTTTACCTTTCTTGTTTGGATGTGTTCTACGTTCACCGTCTATCACTTCCTTCACTGGCAGGGTCTTAATAATATCATATTCAGGGTTAGCTAAAACAATGCAACGGGCTAATAGATAAAATAAAAAAACCGCTTTAAATAAGCGGTAGATTTTTTACTATCCCTATGAGCTCGTGCTCATAGGGACTGGGAGAGGAGAAACCGGAGGAAGAGCTTATGGGGGAGGGTTATTTTTTTTAATAACCTCTAAGCTCTTCAGTAAATTACTTTACCATTAAGTAGTATGAACTGCTGCATTTGATTATATACGTTAGAACTAAAAAAAATGGCAATAATAAAGTAAAAAAATAGTAAGAATCAGTCAAAATATGTTTCAAAATATGTTATAGTATAATGAGGTGTTGAAATGTGCGAATTATTTCAGGAAAAGCCAAAGGGCATCCAATAGTAGCTCCAAAGGGATTTGATACAAGACCAACTACGGATAGAGTTAGGGAAGCAATCTTTAATATAATCCAAATGCACATTTCAGGTGCTGAGGTTCTAGACTTGTTTGCTGGGACAGGGGCCTTGGGTATTGAGGCTTTAAGCAGAGGAGCTAAAAAAGCGTTTTTTGTTGAGAAATCTTTACCCGCACTAAAATGTATTGAAAAAAACCTTTTAACAACTAAACTAAAAGATTTTGCCTATATATTAAATAGTGACGCTTTTTTTTACTTAACTAATTGCAAAGAAAAATTTGACTTAATATTCCTTGATCCTCCATATGGGCATAATTTAGTTGAACGTGCCTTGGAAATAATTTCCCAGAGATCTATTTTAAACAGCAAAGCTATAATAATAGCTGAAACTTCCAAAAGTGATAATTTGCCGGTTTCCCTAAAAAATATTGAATGTTATCGTCAAGTACGCTATGGTGATACTATGATTTGGTTTTATTATTTGGCTAAGGGTGAGGAGGAGTAATATGGATGTTTTTGAGACCCTAGATGCATTGGAAGAGTTGATTGACAGTAGTCACAAGATTCCTTTGACAAATAAGATTATGGTTAATGTAGATGATATTTTGGATTTCTTAGATCAAATTCGCTCTGTATTACCTGAAGAAATTAGGCAATCTCGCTGGGTAACGAAAGAACGTGAAAAAATTTTAGCTGAAGCTCATCAGGAAGCCAAAATAGCTATTGAAGAAGCCAAGTCGCATATTGGTAAATTAGCTGAAGATACAGAGGTAGTTCGTCTGGCTAAGGTAAGGGCTGAGGAAATTATTAATAAAGCTAAAGCCATTAGCCAGGATATTCGTTCGGGTGCTGAGTTATACGCTGATGAACTTTTAAGCAAATTGGAAGCAAACTTAGAGAAATCCTTAGAAGTTGTGCGCCAAGGGCGTCTAGAACTAAATCACAATAAACAGCCTATGGCAGAATAATTTTTATCTATTTTATAATTTAAAACGTAGCTTAAAAAAACGACCTAAAAGATTAAAGCTCAGTGAGATACATAATAAAATTAAAATAATAAAAAAGCAGATTTTTAACAATTCCAAACTCATGAGCCATGGGGATAGGAAAAATTTATTGTTGAATTCTACAAATAGTAGACTTACAGTTGTACTCTTATTTTTTAAAAAAATAAAAGTAAAGACTGAAGCTAATAAACCATGCCCAATTCTTGTTAGTAAGTAAGGCTTTAGACTAATGTCTGTGTCAGCGATCATGCTTTTGGTTTGAGCGTGGATAGAAAGACCTAGCCAACCTAAAATTATACTTACAATGACTAATTGCTGAGTTAAAGGTGCTTGTACCTCACTGGTTAATTTAGCTCCAATTGTCATTTCGATGATGCCGCTGGAAAGAGTATTATATAAATGCTGGTTAAAATTAAAACCCGAAAGTATAATAGCTAGCAAACTGCCCATAGCTTTGATGATACCAAAAGTTGAGAGTATTTCGATAATAACTGAGAATATAATAACGAAGCCGCCTACCGTTAGTAGAGTATTGATAGAATTACGGATGGCATCACCTAATAATTTACCAATGGTTCTTCCATCAGCTTGGTAGGCCTTTTCTAGTGCTTGAAAAGCACTTTTTATTATTGAGCCACGTACACTAGGTACAGTGCTTAATTCTTTCCCGTTGCAATTATAAAAGCGTAAGATGATTCCCATGACTAAGTTAGCTAAATAGTGGGCTCCAGCGATAACTATTCCTAATTCTGGATGATTAAACATACCGACAGCGACAGCACTGAACATAAAAAGTGGAGAAGCATTACTGGTAAAACTGATTAATCTTTCAGCTTCGGTTTTTGTACAAAGGTTTTTTTCCCTAAGCTGACTTGTTAAGGCTGCTCCTATTGGAGCCCCCGAGGTATAGCCTACTGCTACTACAAAAGCCCCTGAGCCTGGAACATTAAAAAGAGGGCGCATAATTGGTTCTAAGAGAACCCCCAAAAAATGGACTATACCCAATGCCATTAACATCTCAGACACAACAAAGAAAGGCAGTAAGGCCGGAAAGACAATGCGCCACCAAGCGTCTAGCCCTCGTAGTGCTGCTTGAAAAACAGCTTGAGGGTAGAATAACATGGCAATAATAAAGGTTAGGATAAATATTATTTTGCAAAGTAATATAAAAAACATCTTTTTTCTACTGGGGGCAGATAAATTCAAGTAAATTCCTCCAAAATTTCTTTAAAATTTTAAAAAACTAAAAATAACAGAAAAATACCAAAAAGGATAACTTGTTTTCCTGACAGAATCATAACTTTATAGTAAATTATATAGGGATTATTTTTTTCTAGTACACAATGTTGGGAATACTACTGACATATGACCTTCTACATATAGAAAGAAGGGGTGATGTCGGTGAAAAAGCCAATAGTGGGGCTGGCACTAGGATCGGGTGCTGCTAAAGGATTTGCTCATTTGGGAGTAATTAAAGTTCTAGTTAAGGAAAATATACCTATTAATTTAATTACCGGGTCTAGTATTGGCAGCGTTTTTGGCGCTTTGTATGCTGTAGGGACCGATCTTTTTATTTTGGAAAAACTTTGTGCCTCATTACAGCAAAATCAGCTAATTGATTTTTCCGTTTCAAAATTAGGTTTTATCAAAGGGAATCGTATTGAAGCATTGTTGCGTTTGTTAACTAAAAATAAGCGCTTTGAAGATTTAGAAATACCTTTATATGTGACGGCTGTTGATATCGAACGCAGGGAAAAAGTTGTTTTGGAAAAAGGATCTATTGCCGAAGCACTGCGGGCAAGCATTTCCATCCCTGGAGTATTTCAGCCCAAATATCTTTTTGATAAAATGCTAGTTGACGGTGGGGTACTAGATAGAGTACCGGTTAAATTAGCCAAGAGCAAAGGTGCAGATTTTATAATTGCTGTGGACTTAAAAAATGGTGGTATTACTAAGGAATTTGAACCAGTTAAAAACACAATTGATATTATTCTAAAATCCATAGATTTGTTAGAAAAAAGCAACTATGATGATTTAAAAGAAGCTAATATTTTACTTGAACCAAAAGTAGCTCATATTGGCCCGGCAGACTTTCACAAGGCTGCCGAATGTATTGCTTTAGGCGAAGAAGAAGCTAGGGGGGTTATTCCTAAAATCAAAGATTCCTTAGGGATAATCTAATTTACTTTAAAAATTTCTACACTTTTAAAGTAGAAAATTATATAGAATTTTTAAGTATTAAGGAGGAGAAATTGTGAAAGTATTAGTAATTAATAGCGGCAGTTCTTCCATTAAGTATCAATTATTTGATATGACAGACGAAGGTGTGTTAGCTAAAGGATTAGTAGAGAGAATTGGCATTGAAGGCTCCATGTTAACACACACTCCAGCTAACAGTGATAAAGTTGTTATTAAGCAGGACATTCCTGATCACAGTATTGGAATTAAATTAGTATTGGATGCATTAATCAGCTCAAGATACGGTGTAATCAAGAGTATGGATGAAATTTCCGCTGTAGGACACAGAATAGTTCAAGGGGGAAGCATCTTCCCTAAATCAGCTTATGTTAATGAAAAAACTAAAGAAGGCATTAAAGAATTATTTACCCTGGGGCCACTACATAACCCACCTGCTTACACAGGTATTGAAGCTTGTGAAAAGGTGCTGCCTGGTGTACCTATGGTAGCTGTTTTTGATACCTCTTTCCATCAAACTATGCCCAGCAAAGCATTTATGTATAGTTTACCTTACGAATACTATGAAAAATATGCTATTAGAAGATACGGTGCACACGGAACATCCCATAAATATGTAGCTTATCGTGCAGCAGAATTAGCTGGCGAGCCAATTGAAAATTTAAAAATTGTTACCTGTCATTTAGGTAATGGTTCTAGTATTACTGCAGTCGATGGAGGAAAATCCGTTGATACAAGTATGGGTCTAACTCCATTGGCTGGAGTTACAATGGGCACAAGATGTGGTGATATTGACCCGGCAATTGTACCTTTCATTATGGAAAAAGAAGGTTTAACACCGAAAGAAATGGATACAATTATGAATAAGAAAAGCGGTGTTTTAGCCCTTTCTGGAGTTTCAAGTGACTTCCGTGATATTGAAGGTTCAGCTAATGAAGGCAATGAGCGTTCCAAGCTTGCTTTAGAGAAATTTGCTTATGATGTTAAAAAATACATTGGAGCATATAGTGCAGCTTTAAATGGCTTGGATATTTTAGTATTTACTGCAGGTTTGGGCGAAGATTCTTACACCATGAGAGAATCTATTTGCAAGGATTTAGATTTCTTAGGAATTAAAATTGATGTAGATAAGAATAAAGTACGAGGCCAGGAAGTAGAGGTTACTGCACCTGGATCCAAAGTTCGTGTTTTTGTAATTCCTACAAATGAAGAAGTAGTTATTGCTAGAGAAACAAAGGAAATCGTTGAAAGCTTAAAGTAAATTTTCTTGACAGATAGCTGTAAGTATTTGTATAATAACTTTTAGGTTTTCCCAAAATAGAGCAGGTGGATAAAATGATTATTGATTTAGCTAAGCTTCGTGCTCAGCCTGAGGGTAGTAAAGAGTTTAGAATGGAAAAAGAATTTGAGCCTATATCCTGGGCTGATGAAGTATTGACTTTTCTTGCTCCGGTTCAAGTAGACTTTGTAGCCACTTATAATAATAAAGTGCTACATGTAGAGGGACAAGTTCAGGCTAAATTGAATTTTACTTGTTCTCGTTGTTTACAGCCTTTTATTAAGGAATTTAATACTAAAATAGCAGCAGAGTTTCGACCTAAGGTAAGACGGGAAGAGGAAGTAGATGCGGAAAATGTGTATTATTATTCCGGAGACCTGGTGGACTTAACAGATGCTATTTTGGAGAATATTTTGCTAGAGTTGCCTATGAAGGCAATATGCACTGAAAACTGCTTGGGTTTATGTATGAAATGTGGGAAAAACTTAAATGAGGGTCCATGTACATGTTCAACCCAAGAAATAGACCCCCGGTTACAAGAATTACAAAAGTTCTTTAGTCAGGAAAGGAGTTGAAATAAATGGGTGTACCAAAAAGGAGACATTCTAAAGCAAGAAAAAATATGCGCCGTTCAATTTGGGCTCAAATGGAAGCACCTGGATTAACTGTTTGTCCTCAATGCCATGAATTTAAACAGCCTCACCGTGTTTGTCCGTCATGTGGTTATTATAAAAATAGAACCGTTGTTGAGTCGGCTGCAGAGTAAAATTAATATTACAAATAAATTACAACAAACTTAAAATAAAAAGCTATTGTACCCTAAGGACTATACACAGAGGTTTTAACGATTATGTATAGTTTTTAGGTATAATAGCTTTTTGCTATTTTTTGGGAAGTAACACCTTGCATAAATTTAGCACCTAGTTTATACTGTTTTGTAAGTAGGTATTAATATCTACTACTAAGTAAGGGAAGGACTAGCAAATGCGGCTGATTAGGAGCAAAGAAGAACGACAGTCTCTTTTAGCTGAATATATAAATACAATGCCTTTCGCTACAGATGAAGAGTTAGCCGAAAAATTTCAGGTTAGTATCCAAACTATTAGGCTAGATCGATTGGCTTTAGGGATACCTCAAGTTAGGGAAAGAATGAAATCTGTTGCTAAGGAAGTATATCAACCTTTACGGTCTTTGCAAAAGGGCGAATTAGTGGGAGATCTGATTGAAGTAAGGCTAGGCGACAGCGGAATTTCTATTCTAGATGTTAATGAAGCCATGGTTTTAGAAAAGACGAAAATAGCTAGAGGGCATTATTTATTTGCGCAAGCTAATACTTTAGCTATAGCTATCATTGATGCTCCTGTAGTGCTGACAGGCAGTGCTCGAGTTCGTTTTAAAAGACCTGTATTCTTAGGAGAAAGAATAATTGCTAAGGCTAAAGTTAAAGTTCAGCGTTCCACTAAATTATTGGTAGAAATTCAATCAACGGTGGACAAAGAAGTAGTCTTTAAAGGACAATTTATTGTATCTGCCCTGAAGCCTAAAAGGGAGGAGTAGTTTTAGATGCGTTTAGCAATTGATGCTATGGGTGGTGACCATGCGCCACAACAAATAGTAGAAGGAGCAGTTAAAGCTGCTAAAGAAAAGCCTAGTCTAGAAATTATTCTCGTGGGACAAGAAGCTGTTTTGAAAAAAGAATTACAGCAACATACTACTTTAAATAATATTAGTATTTGTCCAGCTAATGAAGTTATTACTATGGAAGAAGAGCCGGCTCTCGCAGTGCGAAGTAAAAAGGATGCTTCCATAGTTGTGGCTACTAAACTGGTAAAAGATAAGGAAGCAGATGCTATTATTTCTGCTGGAAGTACAGGTGCCCAGATGGCCAGCGCTCTTTTGGGTTTGGGAAGAATAAAAGGGATAGCACGGCCTGCAATAGCAACAGTATTTCCAACTTTAAAAGGCGGAAAGTTAGTTTTAGATGTTGGGGCTAATAGTGACTGTAAACCTATACATTTGGTACAATTTGCCCACATGGGTAGTATTTATGCTGAAAAACTACTTCAGATTTCAAATCCAAAAGTTGGCTTATTAAATATAGGCTCAGAGGAAAAAAAAGGAAATGAGCTAACTCAAGAAACATATCATCTGTTAAAGAGAGAACAGAATCTTAATTTTATAGGTAATATTGAACCAAGGTATATTCCTTTAGGTGAAGCAGATGTAATAGTTTGTGACGGATTTGTTGGTAATGCTATTTTAAAATTTGCAGAAGGACTAAGTAGTTTTTTATTTAAGCTAATAAAACAGGAATTAACAAAAAATTTTACAAGGAGAATTGGTGCGGCTCTTGTTAAATCTGGGTTTAAGGATATCAAGAATTCCCTAGATTATACGGAGTACGGGGGAGCTCCCTTACTCGGCGTAAATGGGGTTAGTATTATCTGCCATGGTAGTTCCAATGCTTACACCATAAAAAATGGTATTTTTGCTGCTGCTAGATGTGTAGAAAGCGACTTTGTTCGAAAGATAAGTGAAGTTATAGCATTGGAAGAGCAGAAAGGATGAGACCAATGGAAAGTATCCAAGGAATAACTATCATCGGAACTGGTTCATCTGTTCCTGAAAAGGTATTGACAAACGATGAATTAGCACAGAAAGTAGAAACCAACGACGAATGGATTAGAACCCGTACAGGGATTTGTGAACGAAGAATTGCCGACCAATATACAGCTACCTCAGATTTATGTGTATCTGCAGCCCAAAAAGCAATTGCCGATGCGGCAATTAGTCCTGAGGAAATAGATTTAATCATTGTAGCTACTATTACTCCTGATAGAATTTTTCCCTCTACAGCATGCTTTGTACAAGAAAGAATTGGCGCTAAAAAGGCTAGTGCCTTTGATCTTTCTGCTGCTTGCAGCGGCTTTATTTATGCATTATCTGTTGCCAGTCAATTTATTGCAACTAGCTTTTATAAGACAGTCTTAGTTATCGGCGCGGAAACCCTTAGCAAAATCGTAGATTGGGAAGATCGTTCAACTTGTATACTTTTTGGTGATGGAGCAGGTGCCGCTGTTTTAAGAAGCAATCCAATGGGCAAAGGTATTCTTTCGTTTTACTTGGGATCAGACGGATCAGGAGCTGAGCATTTGTTTATTCCAGCTGGCGGTTCACTAAAACCAGCAAGTATAGAAACTGTTACCAATAGAGAGCACTATATTAGAATGAATGGCAATGAAGTATTTAAGTTTGCTGTAAAAATAATGAGTGAAGCATCCTTAAAAGTACTTGAAAAATGTGGGAAGACAAAAGATGATTTAGACTTCTTAATTCCACACCAGGCCAATATTAGAATAATCGAAGCAGCAAGAAAAAGGCTGAATTTACCACCGGAAAAAGTATATGTTAATTTAGACCGCTACGGTAATATTTCCGCTGGGTCTATACCTGTAGCATTAGACGAAGCTGTTAAAGAAGGAAAGATTAATAAGGGTGACTTAGTTTTATTAGTTGCGTTTGGGGCAGGGCTAACCTGGGGAGCCTGTGTTCTGGAATGGAACAAATAGGAGGTTCGTAAATGCTAAAAACTGATCTATGTAATTTATTAAACATTAAATATCCTATTATTCAGGGAGGTATGGCCTGGGTTGCCACGGGGGAACTGGCTGCTGCAGTTTCTGCTGCTGGGGGACTAGGAATTATTGGAGCTGGGTCAGCACCTCCGGATATTGTACGACAGGAAATTTCTAAAGTACAGGCGGCTACGGATAAACCTTTTGGAGTTAATGTGTATTACTTATCTCCCTATGTAGATGAATTAGTTAATTTGGTTACGGAAATGAAAGTTCCCGTTGTTACTACTGGTGCTGGAAACCCTGGCAAACATATTGCACAGTTTAAAGAAGCCGGAACCATAGTTTTACCAGTGGTTTCTTCAGTGGCTTTAGCCAAAAGACTTGCTAGACTTGGAGTAGATGGATTTATTGCTGAGGGAATGGAATGCGGTGGCCATGTGGGAGAGTTGACTACTATGGCATTAGTTCCGCAAATTGTTGACGCAGTAGAATTACCTGTAGTTGCAGCAGGAGGCATAGCCGATGGCAGGGGGTTAGTTGCTGCTTTAGCTTTAGGAGCTTGCGGTGTTCAAATAGGTACTCGTTTTATTTGTGCTACCGAATGTACAGTACATCCAAATTATAAAAGGGCTGTATTAGAAGCTAAAGACAGAGATACGGTTTTAACAGGGTTACCTGGTCATGAAGTTCGAGTATTAAAGAACAAATTGACTAGAAAATTTGATGAATTAATTGCCAATCATGGCGATATAAGTTCAATTAATGAATTGGGTATAGGTAAATTAAGATTGGCGGCAATTGAAGGAGATGTAGATGAAGGTTCTGTTATGGCTGGCCAAGTAGCAGCTATGGTCAAGGGGTTGAAGCCGGCAGCAGAAATTATTACGGAAGTTGTCTCAGAAGCACAGTTATTACTTCAAAAACTATCAGATTATCTAGGAGGTACAAATGCCTAAAATTGCTTTTTTATTTCCTGGGCAAGGCTCTCAGTATATAGGTATGTGCCAGGACTTAGAAAAAAATTATAAAATAGTTAAACAGGTTTTTGAAACTGCTAATGAAACTTTAGGGCAGGACCTTAAAAGGCTTTGCTTTGAGGGCCCTGAAGAAGATTTAAAAAAGACAGTCAATACTCAGCCTGCCCTTGTAACTGCCAGTGTGGCTTGTTTGCAAGTATTAAAAGCAGAAGGAATAAGTCCGCAGTTTGTTGCAGGTCACAGCTTAGGAGAATACTCTGCTTTAGTAGCAGCAGGCTGTATTAGCTTTGCAGATACAGTGAATTTAGTACGCTGCCGTGGTGAATTAATGGAAAATGCTTTTCCGCAAGGGCAAGGCGGAATGGCGGCAATTATAGGTTTAAAGGCACAAGATGTTGAAGAAGTTTGCCGAAATGCTTCAGCTTATGGCCTAGTTCAACCTGCAAATTATAATGCACCGGGACAGACTGTAATCTCTGGAGAAAAAGAGGCTATTAAACAAGCCTTGATTTTGGCCCAAACTGCTGGAGCTAAAAAAACTGTTGAATTAGCAGTTAGCGGTCCTTTCCATTCAGAATTAATGGGTGGGGCAGCAGTAAAATTTGCTGAAGTACTTAAAAAAGTAACAATTAAAGATCCACAAATTCCAATTGTAGCTAATACCAATGCGCAGTTATTATCTGGGTCTGAGGAAATTTTAACTGCTTTAGTAAAACAACTGTCAGCTCCAGTACGCTGGGTTGAAACTATTGAAAAGTTACATAGTTGTGGAGTAGACACTTTTGTTGAGGTTGGCGCTGGAAAAGTTTTGTCGGGTTTGGTCAAAAAAATTGTCAGCGGAGTTACAATAACCAATGTCCAGGATATGGATAGCTTGCAAAAAACATTAAGTCTACTGAAAGGAGCGTAAGTTAATGTCAGAAATGCTGCAAGATATGGTGGCTATTGTGACAGGAGGATCCCGTGGTATTGGAAGGGAAATATGCTTAACATTAGCCGAAGCAGGAGCGGACATTGTAATTAACTTTATAGATGATGAAGACGAGGCTAAGGATCTAGTTAGAGAAATCAATGAACTTGGGCGTAAAGCTGTTTTAGTAGAAGGCAGTGTTGCTGAAGCTGCAACAGCTCAAACATTAGTTGAAACTGCTATTGAAAATTTTGGTAGAGTAGATATACTAGTAAATAATGCTGGTATTACAAGGGATAATTTAATGTTAAGGTTAAAAGAAGAGGATTGGGATGCGGTATTAAACACTAATCTAAAAGGAATTTATCTTTGTTCGAAGGCTGTCTTAAAAACGATGATGAAACAACATTTTGGGCGTATTATAAATATTGCTTCCGTTGTTGGTCTAACTGGCAATGCTGGGCAAGCAAACTACGCTGCTGCTAAAGCAGGTGTTATAGGTTTAACAAAGTCACTTGCCAGAGAAGTAGCTAGCAGGCAGGTACTTGTTAATGCTGTAGCACCCGGCTATATTGAAACTAAGATGACAGAAAATTTGCCGCAGGCAATAAAAGATGATCTTATGCAAAGAATCCCATTGAATAGGTTAGGAAAACCAAAGGATGTGGCCAATGTGGTTGCCTTTTTGGCTTCACCGGCTGCCAGTTATATAACTGGACAAACAATAGTAGTTGACGGTGGCATGGTTATGCAGTAAATTGTTAATGTTATGGCTTGAGGGGAGGTGACATTAGTGGATATTTTTGAAAAAATTAAAGGCATCATCGTAGACCAACTTAGCGTTGAAGAAGATGAAGTAACCATGGAGACTTCTTTTGAAGAATTAAATGCAGATTCCTTAGATGTAGTTGAGTTAATTATGGCTTTAGAAGAAGAGTTTAATTTAGAAATTCCAGATGAAGATGCTGAAAAGTTAACAACGGTTGGTTCTGCAGTTGATTACGTAAAGGATAGAGTAAAATAGGTATTTTTAGAAGGTCCCGTAGCTTTATCTACGGGATTTTCTTAAAAATATATGATTATATAAGAATGTAGGTGAATATTTTTGCAGCTTCCAGAGTTGAAGATTGGTAACCTAATAGCTAAAATCCCTATTATACAGGGGGGCATGGCTGTAAGAATTTCTACAGCTCGGCTTGCGGCTGCTGTTGCTAATGAAGGAGGAATTGGTATAATAGCAGCTACAGGAATGACTGTTGAAGAGCTTCGCCAGGAAATCCGCAAAGCAAGGGATTTAACAAATGGTATAATCGGTATTAATGTGTTGTTTGCAGTAAGCCAATTCGCAAATTTAGTTAAAACTGCTATGGAAGAAAAAATTGACTTAGTTGTTTCAGGAGCTGGTTTTTCTAGAGATATATTTGGTTGGGGCAAAAAATTTAATGTGCCAGTATTATCTATGGTCTCTTCAGCTAAATTAGCCAGAATGGCTGAAAAATTAGGGGCTGCTGCTGTTGTAGTTGAAGGTG
Organism: Bacillota bacterium LX-D; assembly: GCA_031628995.1. Taxonomy (NCBI): domain Bacteria; kingdom Bacillati; phylum Bacillota; species Bacillota bacterium LX-D. The sequence continues at coordinate 51,429 of JAVLUO010000004.1, forward strand.
GGGAAGCCGGGGGTCATCTGGGGACTTTTGAGTCAATGCGCCAAATTTTGCCAGAAGTTAGAAAAGCGGTAGATATTCCTGTAATTGGAGCAGGAGGAGTGTGCTCTGGAAAAGATATAGTAGAAGTACTTGCTCTGGGAGCTAATGGTGTGCAGATGGGAACGCGTTTTGCTGCCTCTGAAGAGTCAAATGCTGCTCCCTCTTTTAAAGAATTATATATTAAGGCCAAAGAAAAAGATGTCGTTTTAATCAAAAGCCCTGTGGGATTGCCAGGGCAAGCCATTAAAAATGATTTTATCGAAAAAATTGAAGCTGGAAGTACAGTTGTCAACAATTGTACTGTATGTTTAAAGCATTGTGATCATAGATTTTGTATTTTAAAAGCATTAAATAATGCCCAACAAGGTTTTTTACAGGAAGGGTTGGTTTTTGCAGGCCAGTGTGTGGCTAGAATTAAGGAAATCCTCCCAGTAAAAACAATTTTTAAAAATATACTGCAAGAAGTTGAATCCTTAACCTATTAAGGGGGTAAAAAAGATGACTAAGAGGGTTGTAGTAACAGGGTTAGGGGCAATAACGCCAGTTGGAATAGGTAAAGATGCTTTTTGGAATGCTTTAATAGACGGAGTCTCTGGAATTTGCCCCATTACTAGGTTTGATGCTGAAAAATTCTCAAGTAAAATTGCGGGGGAAGTTAAAGGATTTGAACCCGTAGATTACCTTGACCGTAAAGAAAGCAAACGGATGGATAGATTTACACAGTTTGCTGTAAGTACAGCAAGAATGGCTGTGGAAGATGCTAAATTGGATTTAAAGTCGATAAATTTAGATCGAGCAGGCATAGTAATTGGAACGGGTATAGGTGGAACTCAAACTTTTGAGGAACAACACGAGATTCTTTTGAAAAAAGGGCCAAATAGGGTTAGTCCCTTTTTCGTTCCTATGATGATAGTTAATATGGCAGCAGGCCAAATGGCTATTAATTTAGGCTTTAGAGGACCTAATTTTACAGTTGTAAACGCATGTGCATCTTCTACAAATGCTATTGGAGAGGCCTTTAAACTAATTCAAAGAGGCGGTGCTGATCTTGTCTTAACTGGTGGTACAGAAGCTGCAGTTACACCTATGTCTTTTGCAGGTTTTTGTGCTATGAAGGCACTCTCTACTAGAAATGAAGAACCTACAAAAGCTAGCCGGCCTTTCGAGAAAGATAGGGACGGATTTGTTCTTGGCGAAGGTTCAGGCATCCTGATTATAGAGTCTTTAGAACATGCTCTCAATAGAGGTGCCCATATTTACGCCGAAGTAGTAGGTTATGGCAGTACAGACGATGCTCACCATATTACAGCGCCTGCCCCTGGCGGAGCAGGTGCTGCAAAGGCAATGGAAAATGCTTTGGCAGATGCAGGCTTAAAACCGGAAGATGTTTCTTACATTAATGCCCACGGCACATCAACTGACCAAAATGATAAAAACGAGACAGCTGCTATCAAAAGTGCCTTTGGCAGTTATGCGCAAAAAGTTGCTATAAGTTCTACAAAGTCTATGACTGGCCATTTACTAGGAGCGGCTGGGGCAATTGAAGCAATTGTTTTATCACTAGCAATTGAAAACAGCATTGTTCCTCCAACAATTAATTATGAAACTCCTGATCCAGATTGTGATTTAGACTATGTACCCAATAAGGCAAGAACAATGGAAGTGGAAGTAGCTTTATCCAATTCCCTGGGTTTTGGCGGCCATAATGCTACAATTATTTTTAAAAAGTTTCACAACTAATTGGGTGATGTAATGGAAAGTAAAAGAGAAACAGCGCTACGTTTATTGCTGGATAAATTTGAAATAAAGCTTAGTAACATTGCTACCTTAAATGTAGCTTTAACTCATCCCACATATGTTTTTGAAAATAAAGCTTTAAGATTGGAACACAACCAAAGGCTAGAATTTTTGGGCGATGCAGTTTTAGGACTTGTGGTAGGGGAATATTTATATCAACATTTCCCTAAGAAACCTGAAGGTGAACTAACTAAAATTCGTGCAGCTGTTGTCTGTGAAGCAGCACTGGCTAAAGTGGCTTCCCAATTAGGCTTGGGACAATTGCTTCTATTGGGGAGAGGCGAAGAAATAAGCGGTGGTAGAGAACGCAACTCTATTTTAGCAGATGCTTTCGAAGCAGTTTTAGCTGCTGTTTATTTAGAAGCAGGTTTAGACCAAGCTCGAAAATTAGCCATTACAATGCTGCAAAAAGAAATTGACAATGTGGCTCAAGGTGATTACGGAGATTATAAAACAGCTTTACAGGAGATAATTCAAAAAAATTTTGACGAAAATGTGAGTTATGTTATTTTAAGCGAAAGTGGGCCTGACCATAATAAAAGCTTTTTAGCAGGTATCATGTTTCAAGGAGAATTAATAGCTAAAGGTGTTGGCAAAAGCAAAAAAGAAGCTGAACAGAAAGCTGCATATAAAGCTTTAAAAAAATTTATGTAGCCATTGCAAAAATATAATTATTTTGAATAAAACTCCAAGATTTTAAAAAACTTTGGAGTTTTATTTTAAGCGCTTAAGGTGAACATTTTACTCTTCGGGAGGAACCACCTTTGTATTTAAAATCATTAGAAATTCAGGGTTTTAAGTCCTTTGCAAAAAAGGTTAAGTTAGATTTTAATTCCGGTATTACTGCAATTATTGGACCAAATGGAAGTGGGAAAAGCAACATTGCGGATAGTATTCGGTGGGTTCTGGGGGAACAGAGCGTTAAAAATTTGCGGGGGGCAAAAATGGAAGATGTTATTTTTGCCGGAAGTTCAGAACATAAAGCGGTCGGAATGGCTGAAGTCTCTTTGACTTTAGATAATAGTACAGGCATTTTCCCTATACCCTATACTGAAATAACAGTTACCCGACGAATCTTTCGTTCTGGTGAAAGCGAGTATTTGCTTAATAAAAAGCACTGTCGCTTAAAAGATGTGCAAGAACTCTTTAACGATACTGGGCTAGGAAAAGAATCTTTTGCCATAATTGGGCAAGGAAGAGTAGAAGAAATTCTCAATTCTAAAGCGGAAGAGCGGAGAGCTTTAATTGAAGAAGCTGCTGGTATAGTAAGATACCGAAACCGTAAAAAAGATGCTCAGAAAAAATTGGAGGATACAGAGCAGTGTCTGGTGCGTATTCTTGATATAATGTCGGAATTAGGTTCTAATTTAGATCCATTAAAAAATGAAGCAGAGAAAGCAAAACAATATCAGAAGTTAAAAAGTGAAGTTGATCTTTTAGAAATTAATTTAGCAGTCAGGTCTATTGAAATAATTGAGGGGCGATTGAAGCAAATTCAATCTGAGGTGCAAAAACAGTATTTATCCTGCCAGGAATTAGAACAAAGTTCTAATTGTAATCAAGAAAAACTAAACGTACTAAAAAATCAATTAGAAGCTATGGAAGCTAATGAGCGCCAATTACAAGAAGATTATTATGTTTTAACAGAACAATTGAACCAAGTGGAAAATAATCGTGATGTTGCTTTGGAACGCCTCTTTAGTATTACAACACAAATAGACAGAGCTGAAAGTGAGTTAGTGCAACTTCAGGAAAAACATTTCCTATTACAAAATAAATTTAAAGTACAAGCCTCTAATCATCAAAATTTACAGGCGTTAGTTAAAACAAAAGAAGCAGAGCTTGTTCAAATTGAAGCAAGCACAAAACAGTATGAACTGGAGTTTTCCGAATTAGAAACGGACATTAATAGGCGCAAAAATGAAATTATCGATTTCATGCAGCAAATAGCTAATCATAAAAATCAACTTAATCAGTTAACTTTTAAGAAAAATAATGAAGAACTAAGTAGGCAAAAAAACAGACAGCAGTATGAAATGTTGCAAAATAAAATTACTGTTTTAAAATCCAAGTTCGAAGCTATAAATAAAGATTTAAAAATTTTACAAACAAAACAGCAATATTTAGAGCAAGAAAAAAAAGATTTATTAAACTGTTTTCAAGAGGTAGAAGAGGAGTACCATCAAAAGCAAGGATTAGAAGAAAAGACTTACAAAGAACTGCAGACAAAAATATCCCGCTACCAAATTTTAAAGGATTTACAAAAGAACCATGAGGGTTACTTCCAAGGAGTAAAGGCTATTTTGCAGGGAAAAGCAAAGGGAGAATTAAGCTGCCAAGGAATTTGTGGGGTTGTTGGAGAATTGCTTATTGTTCCTTTAGAATATGAAAAGGCAATTGAAGTTGCCTTGGGAGGAAATCAGCAGAATTTAGTAGCCATTACTGATGCAGATGCAGAAAGAGCAATAAAATTTTTAAAAAATCAAAATGCCGGAAGAGCAACTTTTCTACCCTTAAATTCTATTCAACCTAAAACCTTAAATCTAGAAGGTCAAAAAATATTGCACTCAGAAGGCGTAGTTGGACTTGCTTCCGATTTAGTACGAACAGAATCAAGTTATATTAAAGTTGTGCAGCATTTATTAGGAAATATTATTGTAGTTAAAAATTTATCCAGCGGATTAAATTTAGCTAGAAAAAGTCAATACAGCATCAAAGTAGTTACCTTAGAAGGAGAAGTACTTAATCCTGGCGGTTCACTAACGGGAGGCAGTTTAAATAAAAAAAGCTCTGGATTATTAAACAGATCTAGGGAAATAAAAGAATTGGAAGTCCAGATTAAGGAAAAAAAGCAGGAATTACAAGACAGGAAAAAGGATAATGAGCAGTATCGCGAGCAAATTACATCTTTAAGGCAAAAAACTGCTGCTACTGAACAGGAATTACAAACAGTTAATTTGAATTTCCTAGCGGCGGAGCAAAATTTAAAACATTTATCTCAAGAAATTCAGAACCAAAAAGGAGAACTTGAATTACTAGATTTTGAATATGTAGATAGTCAACAGCAGCTAAAATCCTATACTGAAGAGCTCCAATTTGTAGAAGCTAAAATTACAAAATTAAAGTTAAATCAGGCTCAATTGGTTCAGGAATTAGAAAAAAAACAATCAACTTTAAAAAAATTGAAGGAAAAAAATCAGGGATATTTAGAAACAATAACAAACTACAAAGTTGAGCTGGCTTCCTATAAACAAAAAGAGGAAAACTATAAAAATGAATTAAAGGAATTTTATGCTGCCGATAAAGAACTACAGCATTTAATCAAAGCTCGTGCTGTAGAAATAGCAGAACAAAAAATGTTACAACAACAATCTCAAGATACAATTAATGATTTAAGGCTTCAATCTGACCAATTATTGCAAAATAAGAATGAAGTTGAAAAATTACTAAAAGAAAAGCTCAAGTCCAAGGAAGATTTAAAAAAAGTTGTCGTTGCTTTAGAACAAGAAAACGATCAGCAAAATAAAACCCTGGTAGAGGATAAGGAAAGACTGCACAGTTTAGAGGTTAAAAAAACTAGATTAGAAGTAGAGCTGGAAAACGAATTACAGCGTTTAAAAGAGAATTTTAATTTAGATTATGCAGCTGCTTGTCTAAAGAAAATACAGCTGTCCGATCCAAAGGAAGCTCAGAAAAAGGTAACTCAATTAGATCAAGAAATTAAAAATCTAGGCACCGTAAATACTGGTGCTATAGAAGAATATGAAAAATTACTAGAACGTTTTAATTTTTTAAAGAGTCAACAACAAGATTTAAACGAAGCAAAAGTTGCGCTAAACAAGGTAATCGACGAAATTAACACAATTATGGCCAATAAATTTCAAGAGGCCTTTAACCAGATTAAAAGTTCCTTTCAGAATATTTTTTTTAAATTATTTGGCGGTGGTAAAGCTGAATTACAACTAACAGATCCAGATTGCCTTTTGCAAACCGGTATTGAAATAATTGTACAGCCTCCAGGCAAAAAGTTACAAAACTTATCACTTTTGTCAGGTGGGGAAAGGGCTTTAACGGCTATTGCACTGCTTTTTGCTATTTTGGAAGTGAAACCAAGCCCTTTCTGTGTTTTAGATGAGATTGAAGCTTCATTAGATGAAGCAAATGTTGATCGTTTTGCTAATTTCCTAAAAATTTTTGCTCAACAAACTCAGTTTATTTTAATTTCACATCGCCAAGGCACTATTGAGGCGGCAGATGCTTTATATGGAGTAACAATGGAAGGTTCAGGAATTTCAAAACTTATTTCAGTAGCTTTAACAGATAAGGAAGAGAAAAAAGTCTTTAGTGCATAGGGAAAGGTTCTATAGGACAAAATATCCTAAACACTAGCAGGAGGATAAAAAATGCTTCGAGTTAAGGGTATTGGGAAAAGTATCATTGATAAAATGGTAAAAAGGACATTAGAACTAAGTCAAGGACGAAATGTTGGTTGTCTAGGCTTTGTTGATGAAAAAGGTTATATTTCTTCAGCTGCTCAAATTGTTGATGGAGGTTTAAGTGGCATACCACTGCGCACCTTGCTAGCTAAAGTTGTAGATCTAGGTCATAAATCTTTATTGGAAGGTTTTAAACAGCTACCGGAAAACACAGTATTTATTACTACAAGCCCCGGCAAAACAGGGCTTATTACTGATGTAACAGGAGTAGATTTTTTTAATATGCCTATTATAAGCGTTGGGGTTAAAAACCAAGGCTTAGCGGGGGTAGGAATTATTTACCCAGAAGCCGAAAATTTTGATTTGGCAACTAAGGCTGAAAAATTAAATTTAGCAACTTTAACAACTAAAACAATGAAGGAAGAAAAAGAGGTATTACGGGAAAATAATGAGCTGGGTTTACGTTATCTTGAGTTAGGTGGCGAATTAGAAGTAGTTGATATTCCAGTCAAAGAACTAAATGAAAAACAAATAGGTGCCGGAAATTGGAATATACCTCGTTTAAAGGTAATAGGGTTAAATAGTGAAATGGCAAAAACCTTAGTTGCAAAGTCCATGGAAATTGGACAAGGGCGCGAAGTTGCCGCAATGGGTATTATTGATAAAAATGGTATTGTTCAACCACAGGGGGAAATTATTAGCGGGGGTATAGGCTTTGTGCCAGCTCGACTTTTAGCTTCAAGTTCAGCAGATATTTCCGGAAAATCCTTAAATACAATCTACAGTGAATATATCGCGGAAAATGCTGTAATTGTTCATACCCACCCTGGGGGTACAGGAGTAATGCATATTGGAGATGCTCATGCCGGGCCGGGCACTTGGGGCAGGCCAATCATAGCTATTGGGTGTGATAAAGATGGAGTTATCCGCGGTGCTACGGTCATTGAAGCTGAAGACAAGCTGTTCGAGCTAGCAGATGAAGATGAGATATTAAATTTAAACTTTTTTGAAGCTAAAACGCCAGAAGAAGAGGCAGAGATCAGAAATAGAAAATTTGGCATTGCTCAAGACTATACTGGTTTATGTAAAACCATTGAGCTAATATAACAATTGTGGTAAAATATGCAAGGTTAAGGTGAGTGAGTAGCCTTAACCTTAATTATTATGGGAGGTACTATAAAATGGGCTTTTTTGATCGATTAAAAGATGGCTTGACTAAGACCCGCCAGGGATTTGTTAATAAAGTAACAGAACTAGTTACAGGATATAAAGAATTGGATGAGGAGTTTTATGAAGATTTAGAAGCAATATTAATTCAAGCAGATGTTGGTGCCCAAGGAGCTATGGATTTAGTCGAAAGTTTAAGGAGTAAGGCCAAAAAGAAAAAGGCCAATACCCCTGAGGAAGTAAGAGCAATTCTTGAATCAGATATTAGGGATATTTTAATGAAGGAGTATGTACCATTAAATATTCCTGAAACTGGTCCAGCAGTTTTTTTGGTTGTAGGTGTTAATGGAGTTGGCAAGACAACAACTATCGGAAAACTTGCCCATAAATATAAACAAGAAGGAAAAAAAGTGCTCTTAGTAGCAGCAGATACTTTTCGAGCTGGTGCCATTGATCAATTGGAAATTTGGGCAAATCGTGTAGGTGTGGAAATGGTAAAACATCAAGAAGGGTCGGATCCAGCAGCAGTTGCATATGATGGTGTACAAGCTGCAAAATCTAGAAAAACTGATATAGTATTAATCGATACTGCCGGCAGGCTACATAATAAAGTAAATTTAATGGAAGAAATCAGCAAAGTTAGAAGGGTAATTGAAAGAGAACTTCCCGGGGCTCCTCATGAGGTGTTGTTAGTCCTAGATGCAACTACGGGACAAAATGCTGTTGCTCAAGCTACGCTGTTTAAAGAAGCAACTGGCGTTAGTTCAATTGCTTTGACGAAGCTTGATGGTACGGCAAAAGGGGGAGTTATTGTCGCCATTAGCTCGCAGCTAGACATACCCGTAAAATTTATTGGCATTGGAGAGCAGATGGACGACTTACGAGAATTTGACCCCCAGGAATTTGTAGAAGCTCTTTTTGCCTAGGAATTAATTAATTTTGGGGAGGTAGGAAAATGTCTAAAATCTGGATTAAGAATTGTATCTTAGTGCCAATGGTTAAAAGTTTAGCTGATTCAGGCGATTTGTATTACCGAGGAGAAATTGCTATTGAAGACAATAAACTTAAGTTAGTAGGACCAGTTGGGACCGTTAATTCTAACTGGCAGGCAGATATTATAATCGATGGAACAAATCTGGTTGCACTGCCTGGTTTTATTAATACTCATACTCATGCAGCTATGACTTTATTGAGAAGTTATGCAGATGATTTACCTTTAATGCAGTGGCTAGAGCAAAAAATTTGGCCGTTAGAAGCAAAAATGACTGGGGAAGATATCTATTGGGGGACTCAGCTGTGTATTTTGGAAATGCTCCTTTCCGGTACAACAACTTTTGTTGATATGTATGATTTTATGCCTCAAGTTGCCAAAGCAGTAGAAGAAACAGGTATACGGGCCTGCCTGGCTAGAGGTGTAATTGGCACTGGTGAGAATGCAGAACGAGGGCTGATAGAAAGTGAAAATTTTATTCAAAATTGGCACGGTAAAGCAAACGGACGAATTATAACTATGCTTGGCCCCCATGCCCCCTATACTTGCCCTCCAGACTATTTACGAAAAATTATAAAATTAGCTGAGAAGTTGCAGGTGGGTATCCATATTCATGTAGCAGAAACTGAAGGAGAAATTGCAACCATTGGCCAGGAGTATGGAAAAACCCCTGTGGCTTTATTAGCTGACATAGGTTTATTTGACTACCCAACTCTAGCAGCCCACTGTGTCTATGTAAATGAGGAAGATATTGCTATTTTAAAAAAGAAAAATGTGGGGGTAGCCCATAATCCGGAAAGCAACATGAAATTGGGTAGCGGCATAGCACCTGTTCCTGCCATGCTGAAAGCTGGCATTCCTGTAGCCTTAGGTACAGATGGAGCATCAAGCAATAATAACTTAGATATGTTAGAAGAAATGCGCACTGCTGCTTTACTGCATAAAGTAAATACTAAAGACCCAACAGTCATTACTTCCTATCAAGCTCTGGAAATGGCCACAAAAAATGGGGCAGCAGCTTTAGGCTTACAAGACAAGATAGGCATGTTGAAGCCAGGTATGCTTGCAGATGTTATTTTGTTTAATATCAATAAACCACACCTTTACCCTAGACATGATATTTTGGCTCATCTTGTATACTCAGCACAGTCCTCAGATATTGATACAGTCATTGTGGACGGGAAAATTTTAGTGCAAAATGGAACAGCTAAAAATTTTGCTGTAGAACAAATCTGCGCAGAGATTGAAACAAGAGCCATGGCTTTAGCTGGGAAACCTCTCAACCGTTAATAAGTATAGGCTATAATTTTAAAAAGCAGTTGCCAAACTGCTTTTTTGTTTTTTTGACCGCACTTGACATCTCTGCAACAATAGTTTATCATGTCACTGTAAAGGCAATTTACTTTACAAGGAGAAAATTAAAATGTTGCCTAAAGTAGCGAGAGTTGCTTGGCTTTATGATTTTTACGGTAAGCTTTTGACGGATAAACAACAAAAGATCATTGAGCTTTATTATAATCAGGATCTCTCCCTGGGAGAGATTGCAGAGGAATACTCTATTAGTAGGCAGGCAGTACACGATTTAATTCGCAGAGCAGAAACTACCTTAGAGGAATATGAGTCGAAACTTGGTGTTTTGCAAAAGTATCTTACTGAAAAAGAGCTTTTGCAAAAAGCAATAGATTTAATTGAAAAAGGGGAACAAGATAGAAACAGCCTAAAACAAGCTAAAGAGCTGTTATCCGAATTACTTGGATCTAATTAGTAGTAATTTTTTAGGAGGAATATCATGTCTGCTTTTGCTAATTTAGCAGAAAAGCTCCAGGAAACTTTTAAAAAACTTAAAGGCAAGGGTAAAATTAGTGAAAATGACGTTAAAGAGGCTATGCGTGAAGTTCGTCTAGCACTTTTAGAAGCCGATGTGAACTTTAAAGTTGTTAAAGACTTTGTAGCAAAGGTTAAAGAAAGGGCAATTGGGCAGGAAGTCTTAGAGAGTTTAACACCGGCCCAACAAATAATTAAAATTGTTAACGACGAATTAACACAGCTAATGGGAGGTACCCAAAGCAAGCTGACAGTAGCTAATCGACCGCCTACTGTTGTTATGTTGGTGGGTTTACAAGGGGCTGGAAAAACAACGACTTGTGGTAAATTGGCTAATTTAGTACGCAAGCAGGGAAAAAGACCTCTTTTAGTGGCAGGGGATATTTATCGTCCGGCGGCTATTAAGCAACTCGAAGTTTTGGGCAAACAGTTAGATATTCCTGTATTTACTATGGGTGATAAACATAGCCCCATTCAAATTGCGAAAGCTGCTGTTGAGCATGCCAAAAGCCATGGCAACGATACAGTAATTGTGGATACTGCCGGTCGTCTCCATATTAACGAAGAGCTAATGGATGAGCTTAAAGGAATTAAAGAAGAAGTTCATCCCCATGAAATACTGTTAGTTGTAGATGCTATGACTGGCCAAGATGCAGTTAATGTGGCAGAAACTTTTCATAAGCAGTTAGGTTTAGACGGCCTGATTTTAACAAAACTCGATGGTGATACACGAGGCGGGGCTGCTCTCTCTGTGAAGGCAGTAACTGGTTGTCCTATTAAATTTGTAGGCTTAGGCGAAAAGTTAGATGCCCTAGAACCATTTTATCCCGAGAGAATGGCTTCTAGAATTTTAGGCATGGGTGACGTGCTTACCCTGATTGAAAAAGCCCAGGCTAATTTCGATGCTGATAAAGCCAAAGAAATGGAAAAGAAATTTAGACAGCAGCAATTTTCCTTAGATGACTTTTTAGAGCAGTTGCAGCAAATGAAATCTATGGGACCTCTAGAAGAGATTTTAGGAATGATTCCTGGGCTGGGTAATGCAAAGCAATTAAAAAATATGCAAATTGATGAAAAGGAACTTGTTCATACGGAAGCAATTATCAAATCCATGACATCAGAAGAAAGAAGAAATCCCGATTTAATTAACGGAAGTCGCAAAAAAAGGATTGCCATGGGCAGTGGAACTAGCGTCCAACAGGTAAATAGATTGCTAAAACAATTTACCGAGGCGCAAAAGATTATGCGCCAATTTTCTGGGATGGCTAATCAAGCCAAAAAACGTGGAAAAAAAGGTGGTTTTAAACTTCCTTTTTTCAATTGATATATATTTTAACTTAAAAACCTTAGTTGTACTAATTTAAGGAGGTGAAATTAATGGCTACAAAAATTAGATTGCGTAGAATGGGTGCTAAAAAAGCTCCTTTCTATAGATTAGTAGTTGCAGACTCCCGTTCTCCTAGAGATGGAAGATTTATTGAAGAAATTGGTTACTATAATCCAATTCAACAACCTGAAGTATTAGAGTTAAACGAGGAAAAAGCAATTAAATGGCTAGGAAATGGTGCACAACCTTCTGAAACTGTAAAGGCTTTATTCAAAAAAGCTGGCTTATGGCAAAAGTATGTTGATAATAAAAATGCTAAATAATGGCTAGCCATTAGAGGAGGGTTCAATATGGAAGGCTTGGTTGAAACTATTGCCAAAGCTTTAGTGGACAATCCCGAAGCAGTTAATGTTCAATTGCATGAAGATGAAAATGACCTCTTCCTAGAGCTAAGGGTTGCAGCGGAAGATATGGGCAAAGTTATCGGTAAACAAGGCCGCATTGCCAATGCCATCCGTTCGGTCGTTAAAGCAGCTGCTGTAAAAGCTGGTAAACGTGCAACATTAGAAATAGTCCAGTAATGAACCTAAGCCCTTACTTTACTAATCTTAAGGCTTGGAGGGCGCGATAGATTGTTAGAAGATTTAATTACTATTGGGGAGATAACGACAACACAAGGTCACCTAGGAGAAGTGCGGGTTTATCCAACAACAGATTTTCCAGAGCACTTTACTACGCTGGAGAAAGTAGCTTGTAAAATTGCCGGCCAGGTAAATTGGTTGACTATTGCTGGTGTACGCTATCACAAAGGATTTGTTATTCTTCGCTTTAAAGAAATTTCGGACATGAATGAAGCGGAAAAATTAAAAGGCGGATTAATCCAAATTTCACCTGAAGAATTAACTCCTTTGCCTGAAGGTCATTACTATATTTTTCAGCTAATAGGATTGCAGGTTTTCACAATTGCTGGAGAATTCCTAGGTACAGTCAAAGATATTCAACAAACTGGTAGCAACGACGTTTATTATATTGAAAACTCCAACACAGGTAAGGAAGTTTTGGTTCCTGCCATTAAACAGATAGTTAAAGAAGTTAATTTAAGCGAAGGAAAAATACTTATTGAACCTCTTCCTGGGCTTATTGACTAGGGGGTTAAAAATGAAAGTAGATGTTCTAACGATTTTCCCCCAAATGTTTCAGGGGCCCTTACAGGAAAGTATCTTAAAAAAGGCGCAGGAAAAAGGGATTATCCAGATTAATATCACAGATATTCGTTCTTTTGCGTTTGATAAGCATCGTAGAGTTGATGATTATCCTTTTGGAGGTGGCCTGGGAATGGTGATGAAGCCCGAACCGATTTTTGCAGCTTGGCAAAATGTTGTTAAGGGTCAAACGGACTTAAAGCGCAAAACCATTTTACTAAGCCCTCAAGGAAAAACATTTAACCAGGATTTAGCTGTAGAACTAGCAACATATGAACATTTAATTTTTATCTGCGGCCATTATGAAGGTATAGATGAGAGAGTTCATGAGCATCTTGTGGATGAAGAAATTTCCATTGGTGACTATATTCTAACTGGTGGTGAGTTGCCGGCTATGGTAGTAATTGATGCTGTAGCCAGACTTATTCCAGGGGTTTTAGGTACAATGGAATCAGCGCTCGAGGAATCCTTTGCTGACGGTTTATTGGAATATCCTCAGTATACTAGGCCAAGGGAGTTTTTGGACTTTCCCGTGCCAGAAGTTCTTTTGTCTGGGAATCACGAGCAAATTAGATTATGGCGTCGCCAACAATCTCTGCTCCGTACCCGAGAAAAAAGACCAGACATGTTTACAAAATTAGAACTTACTGAAGAAGATAGAAAACTTCTTCATAACAGCAATTCTTCGAATAAGCCGTAAACTTGTTTTTCCATTTTCTTTATGATAGAATAATCGCTAACGTCTAATGAGAAAATGCTAATTTAATAGAGAATTTTTAAACGGAAGGAGGAAGTAGTTATGGAAATTATTAAAGCCATTGAACAGGAACAAATGAAAAAAGATATTCCTAATATACAGCCAGGAGATACAGTTCGTGTACATGCCAAAGTTGTTGAAGGAGATAAAGAAAGAATTCAGGTTTTTGAAGGTATTGTCATTGCCAGAAAAGGCGGCAGCTTAACTGAAAACATAATTGTTCGGAGAATATCTTATGGTGTAGGGGTAGAGAGAACTTTCCCACTTCATTCTCCTAGAATTGATAAAATTGAAGTACTTCGCCATGGTAAAGTCAGAAGAGCCAAACTTTTCTACTTAAGGGAAAGAACAGGTAAAGCTTCGAGACTTAAAGATAGAATATAATTTGTCTTCGAAAGGACTGGCACCGCTGGTCCTTTATTGCATTTTACAATGCCGTTTTTAGGGAGGATAAGTATGTTTGAACAAAACAATAAGAAACGTTCTACTTTATTTGAATTTTTAGAATCGGTAGTAATTGCTGTGATCTTGGCTTTTGTCATTAGAATGTTTCTATTTCAACCATTTTATATACCATCCGGATCTATGGAGCCTACATTGCAAGTAAATGACCGGATTATTGTTAATAAATTAACCTATAGATTTAGTGAACCAAAACGGGGAGATATTATTGTTTTTAAATTTCCACTAGACCCTAGCCGCGACTATATTAAGAGGTTAATCGGTTTGCCAGGAGAAACTCTTGAAATTAAGAATAGTGTTATCTATATTAATAATAAACCAATTAAAGAAAGCTACTTGCCTCCCAATTTACACTTTGCAGATTTTCCTCCTGTCAAGATTCCGAAGAATGCTTATTTTATGATGGGGGATAATAGAAATAACAGTCAAGATTCCCGCTATTGGGGGACCTTGCAAAAAAATCTTATTATCGGGAAAGCACAGCTAATTTATTGGCCTCTAAACAGGTTAAAATTAGTTAAGTAGGTGAAATTGTGCAGGTACAGTGGTATCCGGGACATATGGCAAAAGCCAAAAGAATGCTCAAAGAACAGTTAAAATTAGTTGATATTGTGATTGAAGTTTTGGATGCTCGTATTCCAATAAGCTCAGGAAATCCTGACTTAAATACTTTAATCCGAGGCAAACCGCGCCTAATTGTTTTAAATAAGTCAGACCTTGCTGATTCAGCTGAAAATAAAAAATGGATAAAGTATTTTGCAGATAGTGGTTTTAAAACAGTTGCTGTAAATTCCAGTCTTAGAGAAGGAATGGATCAACTCACGAAAGCAGCTAGTCAGCTGGCAGAAGTTAAAATGCAGCAAATAACAGCCAAAGGTTTAAGGCCACGCCCTGTTAGAGCCATGGTAATTGGTGTTCCTAACGTAGGCAAGTCATCTTTAATCAATGCCTTAGTAAGAAAAACAAGCACCAAAACAGCCAATAAACCAGGAGTAACGAAAGGGAAGCAATGGGTAAGAGTCCTTCCAAATTTGGAATTACTTGATACACCGGGCTTATTATGGCCAAAGTTTGATTCCTTACAAGTAGGCTTTAATTTGGCTGTGACAGGGGCAATCAGTGATCAAGTTTACGATTTAGTAGAAGCGGCCATGGAACTGCTGGAGTTTTTAAAAAACTATGCGGCGAAAAATTTGATGGAAAAATATAAACTAAAGGATTTAAATTTACCTAATTATGATTTGCTTGAAGAAATCGGCAGGAAAAGGGGATTATTGCGGGCAGGTGGAGTTGTTGAAATAGAAAAAACAGCTTTAATGCTTTTACAGGAATTCCGGCAGGGCAAGTTAGGAAAGCTTACACTGGAGAAAGTTGCCGCTGAATAAAAGGGAGACTGCCAAATGGTTTTAATATCTGGAGTAGATGAAGTGGGACGCGGTAGTGGAGCAGCTGAAATTTATGCTTGTGCTTGTATTCTTAACCAACAAAGACCTATTGAAGGTTTAAAAGATTCAAAAAAATTATCTAGAAATAGAAGAGAAATTCTAGCTGAAGAAATTAAAAAATATGCTGTATGTTGGTCCATAGCTCAAGCTAGTTTAGAAGAAATTGAACAGTTAAATGTACACTATGCCACACTACTAGCAATGAAAAGAGCAGTAGAAGGGCTAAAAACTAAGCCTAACAAAGTTTTTATAGATGGGCTTTATGTACCAGAAATCAAGATACCGGCGAAGGCAATTGTTAAAGGCGATGATAAGATCCAGGCCATTAGCGCAGCTTCTATTTTAGCCAAAGTAGCTCGGGATAATATGATGCTGGAATACCATCAGTTGTACCCTCAATATGGCTTTGATCAGAATATGGGCTACTTAACAAAACAACATTTAGAAGCTTTACATAAATATGGACCTTGCCCTATCCATCGAAAAACCTATGGACCAATAAGAGAATTATTAGAGATAGAAAATTATAAACAATTAAAGATATTTGGATAACCAAAATTTATTTGTTATCTTGATTAATAGCCAAGGAATTAATAGACCTTGGTTTTAAATTTTTTTGGGGGATTTTTCTAGCCACTGCACTTTAAGCTTAAAGTAAATTTTTGTCAAGAATAAGTCTAAACTTAAGGACTGAAATGTGTTAAAATCTGTATAAAAAGAAAGCTAAAATTTCACAAATAAGCTGAATTTTAAAAAAGAAATTAAAGGAGACAAAACAAAAGAATGTATACCGCAGGTTTATGTGTTGGGGCCTCCAACGTTAGTTTGGTTGTGCTAGAGCGCGGAGCAAAAATTACGATCAAAGGAACGTATAAATTTTCTCATGACGGAAACCCCAAAGAGACAATTGCAAAAATACTTAACTATTGCCCAGAAAATTTGCAGAGGATAGCAGTTACAGGACGAAAGTTTAAAGATTTTTTAAATTTAAGCACTATATCTGAACCTGAAGCTACAGAATATGCTTATGAATATCTCCACTTGGGAAAGGAATACGATGCTGTAGTTAGTGCTGGCGGGGAAACATTCATTATTTATCTTCTAAGCAGGGGGAGGATAATTAATGTTTGGACAGGCAATAAATGCGCCTCAGGAACGGGAGAATTTTTTTTACAGCAAGTAAATAGGATGGGTTTATCTGTGGAAGAAGCTGTACAGATGGCTAAAAATGCTGAAATTTACCAAGTCGCAGGCAGATGCTCAGTTTTTTGTAAAAGTGATTGTACTCATGCATTAAACAAAGGAGAACCTAAGGCCAAAGTAATTGCAGGGCTAAGCCAAATGATGGGAGCTAAAATTTTAGATTTAGTTCATTTAGCTAAAGCTAAATCCGTTGTGCTAGTAGGAGGTACAACAGCTAATCTTTCCATGCTTAATTTTTTGCAGAAAGAAATCGGCGATTTATATATACCGGCTGAAGCTCAATATTTTGAAGCATTAGGAGCAGCCTTATGGGCTAAAGACCATGAAACAATAACCTTAGATAGAAATAATCTTTTTAAGCTGGAGGGTCAGTCGTTTGCATTTTTACCACCTTTGTCTAACCACCAAGAAAAAGTAGCATTTAAAAGTTGGCCCCAAGCCAGTGCTCAACCAGGTGACGTTTGTATTGTAGGTTTAGATGTAGGTTCTACTACAACTAAGGCAGTAGTAATTCGTTTAGAAGATGCGGAAATATTAGCTAAAGTGTACCTGCGGACAAATGGGGACCCTGTCAAGGCTGCGCGCCAGTGTTATGTAGGTTTAAATCAACAAGTGCCTGATAATCTTAAAATAATTGCTATAGGGGTTACTGGCTCTGGAAGGCAAATTGCGGGGCTCCATGCCTTAACAGAAGGAGTTATCAATGAAATAATTGCCCATGCCAAAGCAGCAGTTTTTTTTGATCCTGAAGTAGATACAATTTTAGAAATTGGTGGACAAGATGCCAAATATACTTATTTAGAAAATGGGGTGCCTTGTGATTATGCTATGAACGAAGCTTGTTCTGCAGGAACAGGCTCATTTTTAGAAGAAGCAGCTAAGGAGTCCCTGCAAATAAAAACAACAGAAATTGGGACAGCTGCTATCAAAGCAATGAATCCGCCTAATTTTAGTGACCAATGTGCGGCTTTTATCGCCAGTGACATTAAAAATGCCATTCACTCCGGAATTAATAATGGTGACATAGCTGCTGGTCTAGTCTATTCTATCTGTCAAAACTATATTAACCGTGTAAAGGGCACAAGACCAACAGGCAAGAAAATATTTATGCAGGGAGGAGTTTGCTATAACCAAGCAGTTCCTTTAGCAATGGCTGGTTTGTTAGGTAAAGAAATTGTGGTTCCTCCAGAGCCTGGTTTAATGGGTGCCTTTGGAGTTGCTTTGGAAATTAAAAGCAAATTAGAACTGGGCTTACTTCAACCTAGCAACTATAATTTAAAGGAGTTGGCTGAGCGGGAAGTTATTTACCGTCAAGGATTTACATGCCGTGGAAAAAAAGAAAATTGTGATCGTAAGTGTTATATTAGTATGCTGGAAGTGGCCGGCACTAAATATCCCTTCGGCGGAGCTTGCAATAAATATGAAAATTATTTGCATCATAAGGTTAAAGAATGGAAGGATTTAGATCTTGTAGCATTAAGAGAAAAATTGCTTTATAGTTTTTGTGTAAATAACAATACAAGTGGATTGAAAATTGGAATTAGTAAATCATTTTTCTCCAATACATATTTACCACTGTACCATAATTTCTTTACTAATTTAGGCTGTCAGGTAGTTCTGCCACTAGATTGTTTACAAGAAGGAAAAGATATGAAAGGAGCAGCCTTTTGTTATCCAGCAGAACAAGCACACGGTTATTGCTATTCTTTAACCCAGCAAACTGTTGATTATTATTTTCTTCCTCAGGTAAAGGGTGTAGCTCCAAAACTATTAAACTATGATAGTGTAACGTGTCCATTTGTACAAGGTGAGCCGTATTATTTGCAAAATACTTTTCCGGAAATCAAGACTAAAATGCTTAACCCTGTTTTTGATTTTACAAAGCCCTGGGAGGATGTTTTAGAAGAGTTTGTCCAAATTGGCATTAAATTAGGTTTTGACCGCAAAAGTGTTTTGGACGCTGTCCAGAAGGCTTGGCAAATGCAGCAGCAGTTTTGGCAGGCAACAAAAAAAGAAGGAGAGAAATTTTTAGCAGAACTTGCTAAAAATCCAGATCATATTGGCATTGTATTATTTGGACGTCCCTATAATGCTTTTACTAAGAATGCTAATATGGGTATTCCGGCAAAATTTGCTTCACGAGGATACAAAATTATTCCCTGCGATTTTTTACCTTTAGATTATGAAAACTCTGAAGAACAGATGTACTGGTCAGTCGGCCAAATGCTGTTAAAGAGTGGACGTTTTGTGCAAGGGCATCCTCAGCTTTTTACAGCTTATATAACTAATTTTAGCTGCGGTCCAGATTCATTTTTATTAAATTATGTGCGAGAGATTTTGGGCAAAAAGCCATCTCTTACTTTAGAGTTAGACAGTCACACGGCAGATGCTGGTATAGACACTAGAATTGAAGCTTTTCTAGATGTAATCAAAAGCTATCGGCAAAATAACAACTTAAATAGAGATGTTAAAGTAGATGAAGACAAAGCTGTAACACAAATAAGAAAAGCTGACAAAATAATGTTGCGTACAATTGGAGGAGAGTATTTTAGCCTAAAGGATGAAGGTGTAAAAGTTTTATTTCCTACAATGGGTACTTACAGTGCCCAGGCTTTAGCTGCAACTTTTCGGTACTTTGGCATCAATGCTCAATGTCTCGAAGCGCCTGGAACTAGAGAATTAAGTGAAGCAAAAAAATATTTTTCTTGTAAAGAATGTATGCCCCTATTATTGACAGCAGGAAGCTTAAAAAAATATTTAAATCGTCCAGAGGCATCGGAAGAAATAATAGTTTTCTTTATGCCAACTACTTCCGGCCCCTGTCGTTTTGGACAATATCATGTGGCTATAGAACATATGTTAAAAAAAGAAAATATAACTAATGTTGCTCTTTTTTCTTTATCCTCGGCAAACGGTTATGCTGGTCTGCCAACAAGTTTTATGCTGCGAGCTTGGAGATGTGCTGTTATAGGGGATGTATTAGACGACATTCGCAACGCTTTAATGGTCTTAGCTAAGGATCAAACCCAAGCCTTCCTAGTTCTAGATAAGGCAGTAGAATCTATCCTGGCTGCTTTAGAGCAGAAAAACTGGAATCAAGTAGTTAGAACCTTAGAAGAAGCCGTTGCAAAACTGGCTGCAATACCTTTAAAACAGAAGATCCAGGAAGTAAGTAAGGTCTTACTAGTTGGTGAAATCTACGTACGGAAAGATGGCTTTTCCAGACAATCATTGGAAGAGAAGTTAGCTGAAAAAGGTATTATTTTAAAAATTGCTCCAATTGCAGAGTGGGTATATTATTGCGATTACTTGTTTAAAAATAGCTTAACTCAGCAGGCGACATGGTTGACAAAAGCAAAAATAAACTTAAAGCTAATTATTCAGCGTAAGGAAGAGCAGAAAATTAAAGCTATTTTTGCCAAAAGCAATTTATATACACCTGACCAGATTAATATTGAAAAATATATTCAAAATGCAGCTGATGCGATAGCACCTACTTTAACGGGGGAAGCAATTTTAACTGTAGGTGAAGCAGTAACTGAAATGATTGCAGAGGTTGATGGAGTAATAGCAATAGGGCCTTTTGGCTGTCTGCCTAATAGAATGGCGGAAGCTATTTTAAATAAAGGATTACATAGACTAAAAGCAAACAGCGCCCAGGATGATTTAACAAAACAAATTTTAGAGCGTTACCCGGCATTGCCTTTTTTAGCTTTGGAAAGCGATGGCAATCAATTTCCTCAACTAATTGAAGCTAAAATAGAAGCCTTTTGTTTGCAAGTTAAAAGATTAGCTAAGTGGACTCAGGCCAACAGAATTAGTTAATGTAAAATCTTTGCTTAGACTAAGGGGTGAAATAATGGTCAACACCCGTGTAATTGGAAAGCTGGGAGAAGAATTAGCGGCAAAATTTTTAGAGGAACATGGCTATAAAATATTAACCAAGAATTTTAGCTGTAAACTTGGCGAGATAGATTTAATTGCTCAAGAATCAGGGCAAGTGGTTTTTATCGAAGTTAAAGCAAGAAGTACCATTAGTTTTGGTTTACCTCAAGAATTTGTAAACTATAAAAAACAATCTAAAATCAGACAAGTGGCTCTCTACTATTTAATGAAGTATCATTCTGAGAACTTCAGCTGCCGTTTCGATGTAGTTGCTATGGTTTTAGTTCAGGGAAAAGCGAAAAAAATAGAGCTAATTAAAAATGCCTTTTGAGCATCTATTAGGCTTGTGCACTTTAATAAAAAAGGAAGTATAGGTAATTACTTAACCATACTTCCTTTTTTATTAAATGCAGCTAATTACTTGCTGCTTGCTTTTGTTTCATCCAAATCATCGTTTAAAAGACCGCATACTTTTAGCATGTGTAAAACTAAGGCTAAAACAATACCTACTGCGGCAGCTAAGGCCATACCTTTAAGTTCAAAGGCACCTAATTTAATACTAGCGCCGCTTACACCTATGATAAATACAACAGCAGAAAGCATCATATTATAATTTTTACTATAATTAACTTTTTGTTCAACCAGCATTCTGATACCAGCTGCAGCAATAACACCGAATAACAAAATGCTTATACCACCCATGACTGGCGTAGGTATAGTTTGGATAGCAGCAGCAAATTTTCCAAAGCAAGATATAATGATAGCTAAGATGGCTGCACCGCGAATAACCCAAACAGAATATACTCTAGTAATTGCCATTACACCAATATTTTCTCCATAAGTTGTATTGGGAGGTGAACCAGTAAATCCTGAAATCATATTGGAAATACCATCAGCTAATAAAGAAAGGTGTAAACCTGGTTTTTTAATTAAGTCCTTTTCAACAATATTACCCGTGACAATTAAATGGCCAACATGTTCTGCTAAGACTACCAAAGCTGCAGGAGCAATAATTAAAATAGCATTAACATCAAATACAGGAGCACTAAAAGATGGCATTTTGATCCAAGCAGCTTGAGCAACAGGGGTAAAATCCACCATTCCTTTAAATAAAGCCAAAACATATCCAGCAATAATAGCAATTAGGATGGGGATAATTTGCAAAAAACCTCTAAAGATTACGGACCCGAAAATACCAACTAATAAAGTAAACATGGAAACCATAATTACGTTAGGATCCGGTTGAAATGCTTGAACTACTTGCCCAACAGCTGCAGAAGGGGCAAGTAAACCAGCCATTTGGGCAGCTACAGGAGCTAATTCAAGTCCAATAACTGCTACAACTGCACCCATAACAGGTGCTGGTAAGCAAATATCAATCCATCTAGTGCCAACAGCACTAATAATAAAAGATACAAGTACAAAGAAAATACCAAAGAAGATAAACCCTGATTGTGCATGACTATAACTGCTCTGCGACATAATTAACAATGTAGGCGCAATAAATGCGAAACTAGAACCTAAATATGAAGGAATACCACCTTTAGTAATAAAAGTGTAAAGCAGCGTACCTATACCGTTCATAAGTAAGGCAATAGCAGGGTTAATGTGAAAAAGCAGGGGGACAAGAACCGTTGAACCAAACATAGCCATTAAATGTTGAAAACTCAAGGGTAAAGTCTCCCAAAAAGAAAGTTTTTCTTCAATACCAATTGTTCGCCTCAATTTCTTCACTCCTTTGAATAGTTAAGAATTTGTGGCGCACCCTTTTAGTAAAAAAACTCCATGCTGAAAGCTAGCAAGGAGTTTATACCTAAGATTAATTGTATAATCCCTTATTAGCTTCTCTGAACTAATTTAAAGGGTACGCTATGTAATTTTATTATCTCCATGTGTGAGAATAGCAGATTTAATGTATGCTTGTCAAGAATTTATTTACAATTTTCGACTACAGCTCGAAAAGTTTAGCAAAATTTTTCGTAAGAAGCTTCCTCTAAAAAAAATTCCTTTTTAAATTGACAAAACCCGTTATAGATATTATAATCATAAACCTGAGAGGGCTTTTAAAAAAATAATTTTTTCATACTTTGGAAGCACAAGATGGTCGCGCAAAGCTAGCTTTGTGAGGAAAGTCCTGGCTGGCGCAAGCTGAGATGCGATTTACGCAAGGCGTGGAGCCTGCTTGCAGAGAAGGTGCTTGACGCAAGTCAAGGTAGGGAAACCTAACGGCGGGGAAAATACCCTTTATTTAGGGGATGATTACCCATAAAGTGCTATAGTGACGATGCTGCTTGGTAACGAGCAGAGTGAGACGACGTAAACCCCACCTTGCCAGAAACCCTCTGAGAGGGGAACTTTTCAAGGGGAAATGAACCTAAGGAAAGCACGAGTCTTCGTGAGAAAGATGACCATCCACGACAGAACCAGGCTTAGTGTGGTTCCAAAGCTAATTGTGGCGATGTAGCTCAGATGGTTAGAGCATACGGCTCATACCCGTAGTGTCGTTGGTTCAAATCCAATCATCGCTACCATAATAAAAAACCAGCTTAAAGGGAGTTTAACTTGGGGATTTAAAAAAATAAATTTTTGACCGACTCTCTTCAAGCGGAGCAAATAAAGCCCTCACTGAAGTATATATTTTCAGTGTGGGTTTTTATGTACCGAGGAAACTAATACTAACAGAATATATATGTCACCATTATAAGTTTATCCAGAGTTTGCTTCTCTTCGCCTCGACTGGATTAAGAACAATAAAATGATAAAATCCACACCCTTTCGTCTGATGTCAAACGATTTGCCGGACTGGGGTGAGTATTTTTTAGGGGTGTGCATTTTATGCATAAACAACCACTTTGACTTAAACTTATCAATTTTAGTCTAATGCCATATCGACTAAAGCAAGATTTTTTATTTCGGTGCTGACAACCATCCATCGATTAGAGCCAGATCAGGAACACTACTGCTGTATTGCATCTTACCGTTTTTGCCTGATTTTCAAAGGGTCTCAGCCAATATAAAACCGCGTAAGCTTAAACACTACGACATAAAACAAGAGAACCCGGCAATGGAGTAAGGATTACTTACATACATGCCAGGTCTTCGTTGTATATAGAGTACAGTTCGCTGTCAAGTTACCATGTTCGGACTTGATATTAATCATTTTTTAGGCACTACTGGTCAGCTACTCATTTTTCACCAAACAGTCGATCGTTTTTTCGGCGATCCGTTTCCCGAATAACTGAAACAGTTCTTTTTTCCATCCAAATCATCCTTGAGGGCAACAGGCCCTAAATGAATAAAAGGCCTTCCACATCCCGCACCGGATGAATATACCAGCATACCTTTGACCAGCATATGCCGCAAAACACTCGAGATGGCCAAATCTGCTCCACCATGCATACAATTTGCTGTAGCAAAAGCTGCTCCTAGTTTTCCCGCTAAATCACAATTCCAATCCGTATCAAACCATTTTTTTAATTGCCAGCTCATATCAGCTACATATGCGGGGGTTCCAATAACTATTGCGCTACTGTCTTTAACAAAACTAAAATCTACGGTTTCTTTCTGATTAAGATTCATCAACCTTACTTCCATGTTGTCCGTCTCTTCGATACCATCTCTGATATATCCTGCCATTTTCTCTGTATTACCAGTGACACTGACGTATAAGACTGTTATTTTCATTTCAATACGACCTGTTTAAAACCGCCGAAGTCCTTAGCCATTTGCGTATAAATTTCTTTCCCCAAAAGGAGCTTATATATTTCGTCTGCCTTTTTCGCAGGATCAACATCCTTGAACTGTTCAGGATAGAGTATCTTCCCGATATAGTAAGCATCAGCAATCGCTGTATCGATATTTGTTGCGTAAAAATTATACGGCAGAGTCAAATATAGTTGTCCGTTTTTCACAGCGGACAATGTCTCATAGAATTGCGTGTTTTTCTTATAATCCTCAAGTACTGACGGATATCCGCCACCATCAATAAAAATTATATCAGGATTCCACTTGATCAACTGTTCCTTATCAATCATCAACGAACCAGTCTTTCCTGTCTCATCCACCACATTCTTGGCATGGACAGCATTAAACAACGAGTAATTGCCCTGGGTGCTTTCAATCCCATGGGTTCCCTTCATTCCCAGACCCCCGACATAGGCAGAGGGTTTCTTATCCTGGGCTATGTCCTTTGTTCTTGTGTCCAGATCAGCTTTAAACCCATCCATCAGTCCAACCAGTTCCTGAGCTCTTTTATCCATACCAATAATTTTTCCTATAAGCATTAAGGAAGCGTTAACCTGCGGATCGAAAGTCGACGTTTTTCCATAACTTAACGCGATAACAGGGATTCCTGTTTTTGACTGCAAATTATCCGCAGCGGCTTTATCGGCAGCATAAGTTGTAAAAATCACATCCGGTTTTACCGCCAGGAGTTTTTCAGGATCTGGAGCATTATTGGGGCCTCCCGGACCAATCACCGGCAGCGTAGTGAGCGTTGGATTGGCATAAAGGTATGGTCTGCCTGTCGGACTATCTATTTCCATTTGTTCAATTCCTGCAAAAATATCAGGATTATTAAAATAGCAGCAGAGCCTTAATGCACCCGGTCCAATGGCTACCACTTTTTTGGCCACTCCGTTAATTTCAACTTGTCTCCCCAATGTATCAGTTATCGTGATTTTTGAGGGTGCTGTCTGAGAAGTTTGGGAAGAACACCCACTTAAGAGAAATGTCATACAAAATAATAGCGCAACAATTAGAGTAATAATCTTTTTTTTCATCATGATCCTCCAATTTTAATAAAGTTTTTGTTTGCAGAACTATACCGGAACCACAACCGGAATGCCATCGATTTCTTTGACTTTAACCGATATTGAGTAAACGCTTTCGATATTTTCCGGAGTCATCACTTCCAATCCGCCGGCGGCAAAAATCTCGCCATTTTTCAATAACAGGAACTTATCAGCAAAGCGAATGGCCAGATTCAAATCATGCATGCTGACCACCGCACCGATTTGCTGGTTTCTGACAACTCTTTTAATGATCTTAACGACTTCAAGTTGATTCTTTAGATCCAGACTACTGGTTGGCTCGTCTAGTAGAAGAAGATTCGGCTCTTGAGCCAACGCTCTGGCTATGACCACTTTTTGCTGTTCTCCACCGCTTAATTCATTCAGATATCTTAAGGAGTATTCCTCCAACTCAAGCATTTTTAAAGCTTTATGGGTAATTTCAAGATCCTTCTTGGAAGCCTCCCATTGTATATAGGGTTTTCTCCCCAGTAGCACTGCATCATAAACTGTCATACAGACACTTTCTTGGCGCTGGGCTACATAACCAATTCTTTTAGCAATTTCTCTTTGACTGAGTTTGCCTACCTCGTCGTTCTGAATAAAAACCGCACCTGCACAAGGCTTTAAAACCCGATTGATGCATTTTAAGAGGGTAGACTTCCCAGCGCCATTAACACCAAGGACAGCAAGGAAATCCCCCTTGCAAATAGAAAAGTTAATCTTCTGTAAAACTGAATGGCTGGGATAAGTAAAAGCCAGTTCATTCACTGATAAGATCATTTCTTTTGATACCCCCTTACCAGCAAATAAAGGAACAATGGTGCTCCAAAGAAAGAGGTAATAGCTCCGACAGGAAGCACTACAGGAGATACCATTGTTCTAGCCATAGTATCCGAAATAAGCAGTAGTAGCGAACCCATCAACGCCGAGGCAGGTATAAGATAACGGTGATCCCCTCCAATAATTCTTCGCATAATTTGGGGACCAACAAGACCGATAAAACCAATAATGCCTAAAAAAGAAACAGCAACAGCCGCAATCAGGGACGATACAAACATTCCTCCCTGTCTGACTCTTTCCACATTAACCCCCAGACTTTTAGCAGTTTCTTCTCCGCTGTCCAGAGCGTTGTAGTCCCATCTTTTGGACATAAAATAGATAAATGCTACGCCAATAAGACAGGTTAAAATAGAAACTTCAGGCCAAGCGATCCTCCCCAGGTCGCCAAATGTCCAGAATACTACTGCGGCAATCTGAAAGTCCTGGGCAAAATATTGGATTAGGATTGTTCCTGCAGAAAATAGTGAACTCAGCGCCACACCAGAAAGAACCATTGCCTCAGGTGAAAAACTCCGTATTCTAGCCAGAAGCAGAATAACCATCGTAGCTATCATTGAACAAATAAAAGCGGAAACCGTTACCAAATATGGATTGTTGATGGTTACCGCATCTGTACTAGTACTTGAAATACTGCCTGCGCCAAAAACAATAATGGCCAAATTAGCTCCAAAAGCTGCAGCATTGGATATGCCAAGGGTGGATGGTGAAGCCAGCGGATTTCTGAGATTGTTTTGCATGACACAACCGGCGACCGATAATCCTGCACCGGCAATAATAGCCGCCAGTATCCTGGGCAGACGAATCCGCCAGATTACGACATCCGATACATTACTGCCATTTCCCAAAATCGATTGGATAACCTGATACAGATTTAAATTCATCGAACCCGCATTCACTGCAACTATCGCTACTAAAATTATTAAACATGCCAGCACTACAAGAACCAGTTTTTTTCTTCCTGTATATCTCAGGTATATATCTGTCTCGTTAATATTAAAATTAGAAGTTGTTTGATTTTTCAATTTTTCCATCCCTTTGAGCTTAACTACCATCCTCTGCTATATTCCTTAAAACAGTCCAAGCAAACCTTCTTCCCATCCTGCAATCGCATTTTGTGCTCCGGTGCACTTTCCCCGCAAGATTCACAGACAACAGAAGTAAAAATTCTTGCTGTCTCAGGCAAACTAAAAGCAGGCTTCATGAAATCAAATATTTCATCCACTGGTGAATTTAGAATATATTCCTGGCGTTCTTTCCTGTCCATTTCCCCTTTAAAAGGTTTAATAATCATTCGCAAGCTTTCGCCATTCTTTCTGTTAAAAAAGCTGAAAGCCATTTTGCCTGTACCCCTATAAATCAGATTCCCCTTGCCGATGCTACAACCCGTGAGCAACTGGATAGCATCAACACCACAAGCATCATTTTCAGTGACGCATACTACCTCTTCATCCGAAGCAAACGTAATGCCCATCTTTTCTTTTGCAGCCTCGGCTGCTTTATAACCGATGGCAAGGCCAGGACAGGAATGGCCGTGAAACTCCACCGCCTTCTGCCAATCTGTTTTCCCCATAATCCATCATCTCCTTTGATCAATAATTAAACATGCCAAAACAATATTGCTACAGTTGTATCAACATTTTCGTTTACAAAACCATCGCTAGACAAAGTTCTTAAATAGGCCTTAACCTTTTCTTCTTCCTCCAAGGTGATGTCCTTATAGGTCTTAAGACGATTAACATATAAACCATAAGCATCATCAAGAGTCTTTTTCATCTTCCAGATTTGCTTTTCATACTCCAGTTGCGGAAGGTATCCCTGTCTCCATAACATTTCAAAAGCAAACAGGATTTCCTCATCGCAGCTTTCTCTTCGCTCCCTGATGCCAACTAACTCTTTAGCTGCGTCAGAAACTGGGTCTGTTCGTTTAATTGGTTTGGCCAACACACACCAGCCTTTAGATGCTGCAGATAGCTTCTCAAAGGTATCCCCACTCTGGATTGCAGGTGTCATATGAGCAAATACCAAATCAAATTTATGTAAGTACCCGGATTTTTCAATATCCAAATCATGCCAATCTCTACAGTAAAAATCAGTGTTTTGGATTTTGTAATCCAAAGCCTTTTGTTTGGCGATATTAATCATTTCAGGAGATAGATCAACCCCAGTTACATGTTGGCAACGCTCAGCTATAGCCAACGCATATTGTCCTGTCCCACAACCCACATCCAAGACAAGTCCTTCATGATTTAGCATGTTATTTCTTTCTATTAATTTCAAAAAAGTATTATCCTTAAAATTTGGCACAATAAAATCACCAAAACTCTCTGCCATCGAGTTCCACATGTCCACACTGGCTTGTTTATTTTTTTGTTTTAGACTCCATTTTTCCCGGATTTCATTTATGTCCACAAAATCACCCCCTTATCAGTAAGGACATCAAGGTTTCCCATTAATTGATAGCAAGACCCAAGTTTATATATCAAAAATTATATAACTAATCGAATGTCTCGCAAGCCCTCAGGGGGGATAGAAAAATGCACATCTTTGATTCCTCAAAAATGCGCATTTTCATGGTGTTGTGGTAAACAGCACGGTTCGTACTTATCTATTTTTTCTATTTTGCATGCCCCGGATAGGGATATAATATTTATTTAATAAAGCGATCAATGGCTTTAGCAAGATTATCGATAGCAGCTTTATCACCTAATTCAACTGCATCCACAATACAGTGTTCCATATGGTCCTTCAATATTACCTTGCCAGTATTGTTCAGCGCAGAGATAACTGCAGATAATTGGATTAGCACTTCGCTACAATCTCTTCCGTCTTCCACCATTCGTTTTACTGATTCTAAATGGCCGATTGCACGGGATAATCGGTTTAATACCATTTTTGTATTCTGATGACTGTGTTTATGTTCATTGTCATGGCTATGTAAATACTCCGTACCATCAGGCGCTTTATGGGCATGAACTTGCCCTTTGATAATACCTTTCATAACAAACTTCCTCCTCGTCTTTAATAACATTCCGTGATAACATTAGCCCTTTATAATATTTACTGCTGCTTCAATTTAATATAGTTGCCGGAGAGCGCTTCAAACATTTCCAGGTAATGCCCGCAGCGCGCTCTAATCTTGGTATATTGTGCCTTTTTACCGTTCTTTTGTAAATACAGGTTGCGGTCATATATTTCATCCGCTAGTTTTGAAGCATTAGTTCTTCTCGATACTCCAGAATGGAATTGAAGGCTTCGGCGTACTTACTTCAGCAGCCTTCTTGCGAGCATAGCTGGCACGTCTGTTTCTTCGATTACGCTCGGCTTGACAGTCCCAATTATTGCAATATAATTGACGGCTTGAATGCCGTACGAAGTATTTACCGCAGGCAAGACAAGAGAGTATGGAGCCTTGCGATTCGAAATAGTTAATGTCTTCATCTACCGGTGGTGCAACATCAGCTACCATTCTGGAAAATGTGTACCAGCAGATGTCAAACACCGATTGAATGTCGGCCCCGTACATCACTTTCCCGGTTTTCTTATCTAATTTCAGTCTCATTCGAAAGTCCGGGAACATATCAATCACTTGGAAAATATGATCATTGTAATTCTCTAAAATACGGGCCTTATATTCCCCAACATCCTCATATTGCCTGTATCGTTCAAGAAAAGCGAGACTGTCACAAAGCCTGCCTTCATAATAAAGATTTCGTGCGTAGTCAATTTCTCCATAGTATTTAACTTTTCTCAAGGCAAAGTAAAGTTCAAATACAGTACCCAGACTGCATAAATCCTTTATGAATTGATTTACATAGAATGTGGCATCTTTCTGAATCAAATCCATGTAAGTTATATGTGCAAACTTTTCGCTATCCAGCATTTCATAAAGACTGTCAATATTGTAGGGATGAATATTGTTTCTGCACCAATCCCAGACGGCATCTGTCATCGGAACAGTGCTGTCTGGGTTATTTAATTTGCCATAAAGGTTACACAAGCTGACTAACAGTTCCTGTCCGGTTAAGGAATAGTCAGTGCCGCTTTCCGGAGCATGAAGGCCTGTGAAAATGGGCTTCAGTACTTCGCCACCATCATCATAGTCCGGAACATACTCAGGAAATCGCACAGCTCTATATATCATCTCGCCAACGCCGCCAATTTCTACGAAACCGAGATTTTCTACCGGCAGTTTTTTCATGGCAATCATCCTTTGAATGTAATCGTTATTGTAAGCGATGAAAATTTAACATCACTTACATTGTATTATACAATTGCATTGAATACAAGAACAAATTGTAAAACTACTTAAATTCCGATTCCTTGACAACTGAATAGTCCGCCCGCAAGAGATACTTTTGCAGCGTCGCCGCCACGATGGTGAAAGCCGGAGCGCCTCTGCTGCAAGTGGATACGGGGAGACCACGAGCAGGTGGCTGCCTCAGGAACGGTAGCGAATGGTGGATGTAGAAACTAAACCAACTATCAAGATAGGGAGGAAAGAGTAAATGGAGAAAACGACCATGAGTGTGCAGGAACTGTCGGCACAGATGGGCATTAGCCTGCCGAAGGCTTACGAACTTGTAAAAACGCCGGGATTTCCAGTCATACGAGTTGGTACGAGAATATTGATTCCAGTTGAAGCCTTTAAGAAATGGCTGGTCATAAACTCGGCGCACAAATAATGGCAGCACAAAATGCAGCGGAGAGGAGGTGGACGAGACGGCAAACGCAATGCAGGAACTGATGGATATGAAGATATGGATGCTATGGCGATGGAGAACAGATCAAAAAGGCAAGCCGACGAAGAAACCTTTTGCCGCCCGAGGCGGTGCAACCGGAACTGATGATAAATGGTCTCATACATGGGTCACATACAATGAGGCAGTAAAAGCAAAGGAGCATAATCCTGTTGCCGCCGGTGTCGGTTTCAAGATACCGAAAGGCTATTACTTCATAGACATCGACCATAAAGCGCTTACAGATCCGCTTGTTCAGACGATTTTAGCAAGGCATGACTCTTATGCAGAATACTCGGTCAGCGGCACAGGCATACATCAATATGGCAAATGTGACTTTACACAAATCCCTACCTACATTGATAAAAACGGGAATTTAAAACTCGATCGGCAGTTCTATACGAAGAATCCCCATAACAATTTGGAACTGTATATCGGCGGCATTACAAACCGCTTTGCCGCCTTTACCGGCAATATCATTAATGATAAGCCTCTGCGCGAATGTACCGCAGCAGTTCTTACGACGCTTGATAAAAATATGCGGCGCAAAGAAAAAGCCAAGTACAGTGCCAAGCGTGACGGTGATCGCGCCGTTTTTGATATCGTCTGCAACTTACGCAAGCAGAAAAATGGAGAGAAATTCAAGAAGCTGTATGACGATGGAGATATCTCCGGATATGGCTCTCACTCCGAAGCTGATGCGGCACTGTGCGCCATGATTGCCTTTCGAACCGGGCCAGATCCTGCGGCTATTGATGAAATCTTCCGCAGTTCTGCCCTCTATCGGGAAAAATGGGAGCGTGAAGATTACAGAGAAGCCACCATCAATGCCGGTATCGATGCCTGTCATGGCATTTTCCATAAATCCAGGATGGAGCATCCGAACTTCATCAAATTTCATGAACAGACCGGTGAATCTTATGTCAGCGTTCCGCTCCTTGCAAAGTACGTACGTGAGCACCTCCGCTATGTGCTTGTAAGGGATAACGGAAAGCAGGGCCTTTTGAAATATGTCTACGAAAACGGCTGTTATCGGCTCTATGCCGACAATATGCTGATGGGTATTATCAAGCAGTACATCGCGGATTATGACGAGGAACTTGTGAGAATGGGCATCGTCAGCGAAACTTTACAGCATATCACCACTGACCTTAATTATGTTAGCCAGGATGAATTGAACGCCGATGAGGATTTTATCAACTTCAGAAATGGCCTGCTCCGTATCACTGCAGATAACGCCATTCTTGTACCACACTCCCCGGATATCCTCTCCACCATTCAGATTCCGTGCAACTGGGCGGGAAGGGAAACACCTACGCCGGTCTTCGACAGGTATATGCACACCCTCACAGACGGAGACAAGGCCATAGAACATCTACTCCTTGAGTTTATCGGAGTATGCATCTCCAACATCAAGGGATGGCGAATGAAAAAAGCGCTTTTCCTTGTCGGCGATGGCGACACCGGCAAATCTCAGCTAAAGAGCCTTGTAGAGCGGTTGCTCGGCAAGGGTAACTTCATAGGAATCGACCTCAAGGAGATTGAAGCGCGTTTCGGCACCGGCGCGATATATGGCACACGCCTTGCCGGTAGCTCGGATATGAGTTTCCTATCCGTAGATGAGTTGAAAACATTTAAGAAAATTACCGGCGGCGACAGCCTATATGCCGAGTTCAAAGGACAGCAGGCCTTTGAGTTCACCTACAACGGGCTGCTCTGGTTTTGCATGAACAGACTTCCCAAGTTTGGCGGCGATGACGGCAAATGGGTCTATGACCGCATTATGGTGGTGCGTTGTCCTAATGTCATTCCAAAGGACAAGCAGGACAAAACACTCCTTGACAAAATGTATGCCGAGCGTGATGGCATCGTCTACAAGGCTGTTAAGGCGCTGCAGACGGTTATTGCAAACGGGTACATCTTTTCCGAGCCGGACAGTGTAAGCCTTGCAAGAGAGCAATATATGTCAGAGAACAATACTGTGATCTCATTCTATGAGGAATGTATGTGCAAACGGTCAGGTGGCAAGTTTAATGATTCCGCTACAACGAGCCGCATCTACGATGTTTACAGGGCATGGTGCTATGACAACAATAACGGCTTTGCCAAGACAGCCAAAGAGTTCAGAGAAACATTGGCATTCCATCTCGGCTGCACCTTTAAGGAGATGACCGTTCATACCAATAAAGGCACCTATTATAAAAACCTCACTCTCACTATTGAGGCAAAGGAGCAGTACAAGAAGGCTTATGGCTATGACAGTACGGATTTTCTTGCTTAAAAGTGACAGAAGTGACAGTCGAGTGACAGTTCTCACAGGCAACTGTCACCGCGAAAACGCCCATATATCAAGGGTTTCCAGCCACAAGTGACAGAAGTGATAGTCTTTCAAACTTCTTAGCGGGAAAAATAAAGTTTGGAATTGTACAGAGAACAAGGAAAAGATTATGAGCAGTGTGAGTATGAAATGAAAAGTTCTGTCACTTTCGTCACTGAAGCTTTAAAAGCCTTGCCGCAAGCCGCTTTCCAGCGTGACAGTTCATCAAAACTACTGTCACTGAACCGTCACTTCTGTCACCGGAAGTATCACTGGAGGGAGGAACAGCTATAGCGATTCATCATGACGAACACTCAGCAATTAGATCTACAGAAAATATCATCAACCGCATTCAAACATCTTAATTTTGAGGAGGGAAAAACATGAATTATCCGCTTATGAAAATGAACAAGGAAGGCACTCTGCTGCGGCCGCAGCACACTTATTATTCCGATGAGTATGCCCATGCCATGTGCGACCTGCATCTTTCCAATGTTGTCATCGAAGACGATAAAGGAAAGTTAAAAATGCGATACCGCCTCCATGCAAAGCATCCTCATACCATTGAAGGGGCTATGGCATATAACATTCTGTGTCCGAAATGCCACCACCACTTGAAACAGGTAGGAAGATCGCTCAGCTACCATGACCTCGGTCTCTATGCCTGTCCATTCTGCGATAAGATTTAAGGAGGGGAACGCCATGAATTATACTGAAGTCAGAGTATATACCGGTCAGCCGGAATACAGCAGGCACTTCTGGAATGCCATGCGCGGCCAGGAAAACGATTATTCCGGACTTTCCGAAGGCCGCAGCAGCGAGACGGGCACTTATGTCATGCCAAACGCCACAAATAACAAATATGAAGCAGCCATCATAAACGAGAGCCTGTTCCGTAAAATCGGCACAACCTTTAACGTATATGAAGGTAGTTATCACATTCTTGCAAAGGAATACGATGACCTTGCGCAGTTTGTGCCGGAAGGCGGCGCTATCCCAGTTTTTGACGGAATAAACGATTTCACTCCGTATACCGTTGAAAGCCATAAGCTCGCTGCTCTTGTAAAAATGAATTCGGACTTTGTCCGCGATGCCGCATTCGACATTGAAAGCTACCTTGTAAAGCGCCTTGCCAGGAACTTTGCCAAAGCTGAGGACAACGCCTTTATTAACGGTACCGGCGTACAGATGCCGACAGGTATCTTAAACGGTGAAAACGGCGCTGAGGTTGCCTATGCCGTTGATGAAATCACCTATGATGATATAATCCGCCTGTACTTCTCTGTGAAGCCGGAATACCGCAAAAATGCCGTATGGCTCATGAACGATAAGACAGCCCTTGCCCTTCGCACAATGAAGGATGAAGCCGGAAACTACCTTTGGCGCGACAGCGATGATACCATCCTCGGTAAAAAGGTATTTATATCAGAGTTTATGCCGGATATGGAGTCTGATTCAAAGCCTATAGCCTTCGGTGATTTTAGCTACTACTGGATCATCTGCAGAAGCCCTGTCAGCGTGAGGGCACTATCAGAGAAGTTTGCCCTGCTCGACCAGATGGGTTACCTTGCCTTTGAATTTGTTGACGGAAAACTTATCCGCCCGGAGGCAGTGAAGGTAATTCAGATGAATACCGAGACCAACAGTTAAAACATACGAGAAAAGGCACAGTGGAATATCCTGCTGTGCCTTTTCTCTAAAGAATAAACTTTCCCAAGATGAAATACACACCAAATTTATTTCAATTATATGAATTTTATCCCGGTTGTTCCTTTAATACCCCGTTTGAATTTGCGTTTTTTCCTACGAAGCCCCACGCCCGTTGCACGATCGAAAGGGTGTAAGGATTAATTACCCCCTACCCCCAAGGTCAGAAAGGAGGAGTGCCTTATGGCCGAGAAGACCATCTGCGTTACCGAAAAGGTAATCGGTGATACTCTCTACATTATAGAATCAGCAGTCAGCAGCACTGCCAAAGAAACTGCCTATGACAAGCTGAAACGCATGATACTTAACGACACAGCAAAGCTTGAATTAAATAAGGCTTTTTAATCAAAATAACTTGACTTCTTCGCGGCAGTACGGGAACATAGAGTACCGCTTGAAGACTGTCGGAAAGGAGGTAAACATGATTAGCAGGCAGTCTTATACTGCTGTGAAGAATAACGATAAAATAACCGCTCTGTATTGCCGTCTTTCACGAGATGACGAACTGCAGGGTGATTCTAACAGCATTAAAAATCAGAAGACCATTTTACAGAAGTACGCTGATGACAACGGTTTTACAAACACTGAGTTCTTTGTGGATGATGGCTATAGCGGCACGAATTTCGACCGCCCGGATTGGCAGCGCCTTATCTCCCAAGTGGAAGAAGGCAGGATTGGCACCATCATTGTCAAGGACATGAGCCGTCTTGGAAGAGATTATCTAAAGGTCGGCTACTATACCGAAGTGCTCTTTCCTGGCTCCGACATTCGCTTCATAGCAATAAACAATAATGTTGACAGTGCCAATCAGCAGGACAGCGATTTTACTCCGTTTCTTAATATCATCAACGAATGGTATGCCAAGGATACGAGCAAGAAGATACGCGCCGTTTTCAAGTCGAAAGGGCAGTCCGGCAAACCACTCTGCACCAATCCGCCTTACGGTTATATCAAAGACCCGGAAGACAAGACACGATGGATAGTCGATGAAGAAGCCGCCAAAGTGGTACGCGAGGCATTCCACTTGTGTATGCAAGGGTATGGCCCTTCGCAGATAGCCAAGGAATTAACCAGGCGCAAAATTATGAATCCAACGGCTCACGCCAGGAAAAACGGAATCAATATTCCGGACAACAGAGGCCATGACGATGATTATGTCTGGCGAGGCAGCACAATAGTTCATATGCTTTCAAGGCAGGAATATTTGGGACATACGGTTAATTTCAAAACTTACCGCAAGTCCTATAAGCAGAAAAAGCAGATGAAAAATGACCCGTCGGAGTGGATGATCTTCAAGAATACCCATGAAGCAATTATTGAGGAATCCGTATTCGAAGTAGTGCAGAGAATCAGGGATGGCAGACGTAGGCTCACACCGATGGGTGAAATGCCACTTCTCTCCGGCATGATGTTCTGTGCGGATTGCG
This sequence comes from Bacillota bacterium LX-D, assembly GCA_031628995.1. Lineage (NCBI taxonomy): Bacteria > Bacillati > Bacillota > Bacillota bacterium LX-D. Next base: position 87,784 of record JAVLUO010000004.1, read on the forward strand.
GAAATAAAATGTATCAAGTGCGTGGGCGTGGTTGGGAGCATGAAAAAGAGTATTTTGTATGCGCTACCTACCGCAAGGTAAAAGGCGGCTGCAGTTCACACCAGATACGCAATGCGGTAGTTGAGGAACTGCTCCTTGACGGTATCCGCCGCGTAACGGCTTTTGCCAGAGACTGTGAGGACGAATTCGTGGAGATGGTAACTAAGAAAACAAGGTCAGAGCTTGACAAAAGTATGCGTGACAGCAAACGCGAATTGGAACAGGCACAGGCCCGCATCGCCAAGCTGGACGAGATTATTCAAAGGCTCTATGAAGATAACATAGAGGGCAAGATATCCGATGAGCGTTTTACAAAGATGGCCGCAAACTATGAAGCCGAGCAGCAGACTCTTGAGAAGCGAGTAACGGAACTGAAATTCATTATGACAGAGGATAAGGAAAGCACTCTCAATGTTGACCATTTCCTCTCACTGGTAAGAAAGTATACGGACATAAAGGAACTCACAGCGGAAATTATCCGGGAATTCGTTAAAAAAATCTATGTTTACAAGGCAGAGCGCATTGATGGCAGGCGGGTACAGCGTATCAAAATTGTATGGAATTGCATTGGCGAGTTTGAATCACCGGTTTCTACATCCACCACAAAGAATGAAAAATTGGCATAGCCGGTAAATACATACCAAACTATGCCGATATTTTCCGGGATTGAAAATCCCTAAGACGCACCCTCAAAGGGCTGGTTTTTTTTATTAGTTTGCCCGGCATGTTTGCTGAGCCGATGGGCTGAAAGAAGCCCTATCGCCTAACCGGCAGGAAGATAACTCGTGAGCAAGGGCGTTACTGGTAACTGTGGGTCTGAAGGAAGCCGAAGGGGGGAACTTAGAACATAGCGCAAGCAAACCGAGGTTGGCTAGTCAGGCGGGTAACCTTGCAAAAAATGGGAAAGCCCAAAAGCCGGATAACCTGATTAGTTTGGACGTACGGTTCTGTGAGAAGGATAAAGCCGAAGCAAATTACTTCGGCTTTACTTTACTCGATTGGTAAGCTGTAAGTGCTTTCTCGGCTTCGGTGCGATAATTTCCATTTGGGTAATTGTTCAAGTAATTTTTAAGCGAATCTAATACTTGTTTATGCTGCATTTCTTCTGACATTAGCACATCAATTTCCTGTCCGTAAGATTCCAAATGACTATAACACAAGGCAATTGAAAAAATGACTTTTTCTTTTAAATCCGGTGGAAGTTCTTTATCCTTTAATTCTAAAAATTTCTGTAACGCTTGATAATAATTATTCTGTTCCTTAATTGAATTTTGAAGTTCAGTTTGAACTGGAGGCTGATTTCTGATTTCGTTAATATGTCCTAACCAATTATAGATAATGCGCTGTCCCTGCCAAAAATGATTGTAGAAAATCAAATTATCATGGTAAATTAGCGCAGCAATTTTATATTGCAAAGGAGCTGAAAGTTCAGTGTTATCAAGCTGTTGGGCATAAGCTGAAAGCTCTGTTAACTTGGCTTGCTGCTCTTTTACCTTGGACCAAAAAGCCCACTTATCAGTTTTATCATTTTGAGATTTGTCGAACGTAAAATTATAAACTGGTTTCTCCTCATACTCCTGAGCAAATTTTTGAAGTTTAGCAATACCAACCTGGTATTTACCTGAGCGAATAAGTTTCAAAGCAAGTGTGTATTTGGCTGCAGGTTCAACTTCCGGACAAATTTTTTGTGAGGTAAGAGCATCGTTAAGTTGATCCGCATCCATTTTAACATCTAATACATAAATTAAGCGGCCTTTGGCATCATTTTGGATTGCTCCATTAGGAGCTTTAACTGCTTGATAATACCAATTAAGTGCTTGAGAATAGTATCCGGAAATTTCGTAACAGCGTCCTAAACGGTAAGCGGCACTATCAGATGCTATATGACCGGGATATTTCTTAATCCACTTAAGCCATTCCTCAATTTCTAGAGAAGGGTTGTATTGATTGTCTCCATATTGTCTTTCAGTTTTTTTATCAATATCGAAGAAAGGAGTGCCGCTAATTTCCTCGTAGGCTTTAATTCCCTTGGCAAAATCGGAATTTGGGTATTGTTTACAAATTTGTTTGGAAATATACCAAGGTATTTGCACAAATTGCCCATCGGGATAAGCCGCTAGCTTATTTGTTTCTATGTTTTGGACTAAAAATGACAATGCATTTTGCTCTTTGGCTTCGACTAAGGCAACTAAAGACTCCTGAGCTAAAAGAGGAGCAGCATACTTGGCATTTTGCCAAAGAAACCAGGATATGTAATTTTTTTGACCTTCGTGCAAAAGCAGATTCTGTTTTAATTGTTGAAGTAAAACCCGCTGCAAATGATAATCATTAGTTTTGTCAAATAATTGAATTAAAAGAGAGCTATTTTGTTTAATTGATAAAGAAAACAATGCTTCTATAATTTCCTCATCTGAAGCATGATTTTCTAAATTAGAGCAAAGTTTAGTTAGGTTAATTTCTTTATTGGTAATGGACTGCTTATATTTGCTTCCGGTTGCTCCGGCAGATTGAAGACGAATATTAAATAACGGAATAACTAAGGCTAAGATTAGGAGGCTAATTAGGGCTGTAAAAGGAACTTTTTTCACTATTGGTCCAACCTTCCCTTGAGATAATAAGTATTAAATTAGGCATAAAACTGATATTTCCTTCTGAAAGCACTAATATCCAAAAGTTTTTGTTTTTTAAATTCTAATTGAAGCAATATAAGGAAGTGATTAATTATGCAATTCAAACCAAAAAGAGTATTTTTTGAAGAAAAAGCATTAGACTACGAATTGGGGCAAAATTTATATAATTATTTTAAAAATGATCAAGTAGAACTAAAAATAATTAAATCACACAATCGGATCAGTGGTATACCAGGCAAGACTCCTCAACAAAGCTATAATGAAGCAAAAAGAACTTTAGTTGTAGGTGTCCGGAAGGGAGATAATTTCCAAACCTGTAAGCCGTCTGCTCATTTTCAGCTTCCCTTGGTAACCAGCTGTCCAGGAAAATGTGAATATTGTTATTTACAAACAACTTTAGGCAAAAAGCCTTATATTAGGGTCTATGTGAATGTTGAGGAAATATTGCAGCGGGCTGAAGAATATATACAGGAAAGAAAACCGGAAATTACAATATTTGAAGGTGCAGCCACTTCCGACCCTATTCCAGTAGAATATTTAACAGGTAGTTTAGCACGTACTATTAATTTTTTTGGCCAACAGGAACTAGGCCTTTTTAGGTTTGTGACTAAATTTACAGATGTGGACAGTTTACTTAATTTAAAACATCAAGGGAAAACAACTTTTCGCTTTAGCATAAATAGTTCCTATGTGATCAATAATTTTGAGCATGGGACACCAGCCTTAATTGATCGGCTTGAAGCAGCAGCGAAAGTTGCCCATGCTGGATATCCTTTAGGATTTATTATTGGTCCTATCTTAGAATATTCTAACTGGGAGGAAGAATATTCTAAAATGCTTAATTCTTTACATAATTATTTAACAGACATACCGAAAAAGATAACTTTTGAATTAATTACTCATCGATTTACTTCCAGGGCCAAAAATAATATCCTGTCTTTATTTCCGGAATCAAAGCTGCCTCTAAACGAGGAAGAAAGGCAGCTAAAATATGGACAGTTTGGCTATACTAAATATTTATATCCAAAAGATAAATTAGCTCAGATGCAAGTATTTTTTAATGATCAGTTAAAAAAGTATTTTCCACAGGCAGATATCGCTTATTTCGTATAAAATGCAGGAAAAAAACAGATAAACGACTAATTATTAAAACCAGTATCAGCAAAGGAGGACTTAGATGGTTTATCTGTTTTTGGCGTTGGGTTGTGGCATATTGTTTGGTTATAAAAATTGGATTAAAGAAGAATGGCAAGCTGTAACTGCAAAAATTTTTAATATTGCTTTTTTTGCCTTACTGATTTTTCTCGGGGGTAAAATAACAACTAACTCGGATGTTGTAGCCAATTTAGGCACTATTGGCTTAAAAGCATTGGTTTTTGCCATACTTTCAGGAGCAGGAGCTGTACTGTTGACTTTCTTCTCCTATGAATTTTATAATTCCATGTTTAGAAAACCTGAAACACAAACCCATAAAGTATCTATGGTGGTAATTGGGAATGGAGAAAATAGCCTTAAAATGGCCCTTATCCCTGTGGTGGCTTTATGTGCTGGAGGGATAGGAGGTTACTTTCTTAATAATCATCTAGTTTTGAATTATACTGCTTTTGTCATGTTCTTTTTAGATTTTATGTTATTTTCAATTGGTTTAGAAATTGGCAGGGATAGGCAAAACTTTGGAAGAATCAAGTCAATGGGCTGGTCTGCTTTGCTTATGCCTTTTAGTTCCTTAATAGGAAGTATCCTGGGGGCAATTATTGCTGGTGTTTTATGCAAAATATCTTTACCAGTTTATTTAGCTATTGGAGTGGGTTCAGGCTTTTACAGCATAACTGGCCCATTAGTTGCTAGTACTTTTGGTGCAGAAGCGGGAGCCCTGGCTTTACTAGCCAACTTTTTTCGAGAAATAATGACTCTAACACTTATTCCCTTTATTGCTTTGGCTTTTAAACATAATTCTTTAATAGCGGTTGGTGGTGCTACTACAATGGATTCTACACTGCCCGTAATAGTTAATTCTCTTGGGTCAGAATCAGCTTTATTTGCCTTAACCCAGGGAATAGTTCTAACATTTGTTGTCCCTGTATTAGTTACTTTGATCGTAAGCTTTTAATAAAATTTTAAAAATTTGTCGATAAAATGTTGACTTTTTTTCATCGGATGATATAATTAATAACGTTCCCGACGAAAACGACTTGATTGACGAAAATGAGTTAAAAAAGATGTTGACAAGTCAAAGGAAACGAGTTATAATAAATATCGTTCCAGTTTAAAAATAAGAAGCAAGGGCGATTAGCTCAGCTGGGAGAGCGCTTGCCTTACAAGCAAGATGTCGGCAGTTCGATCCTGTCATCGCCCACCATATGGCCCCGTAGCTTAGTGGTTTAAAGCGCCTGCCTGTCACGCAGGAGATCGTCGGTTCAAATCCGATCGGGGTCGCCATGTTGCCTCGGTAGCTCAGTTGGTAGAGCAGAGGACTGAAAATCCTCGTGTCGGTGGTTCGATTCCGCCCCGAGGCACCAACAAATCAAGAAGTGAGGCTAGGATAAATTCCAGTCTCTGTTCTGCGGAAGTAGCTCAGTGGTAGAGCATCGCCTTGCCAAGGCGAGGGTCGCGAGTTCGAATCTCGTCTTCCGCTCCAAGTTATGGCGACGTAGCCAAGCGGCTAAGGCAGAGGACTGCAAATCCTTTATTCCCCGGTTCAAATCCGGGCGTCGCCTCCATGACAAATCTTAATATAGTACATGCCCGGGTGGCGGAACTGGCAGACGCACAGGACTTAAAATCCTGCGGTCCTCAAAGACCGTACCGGTTCGATTCCGGTCCCGGGCACCAAATGAAAACATTAAGTTGTCAGACAATTTAATGTTAGTAGAAGATGGTTCATCATCTTCTTTTTTTATTTCTGTTGCTTTTTTAATTAATTTTATGCGCTCCTGGTCAGTTCCATTGGGATTTGGCTAAAAATAAATATGAACTTCTCGATTAAAAGGGTCAAATTGCATTTGTCTAATAAAATATCTTACGGACATTCTTTTCTCTTTATTTAAAACAGAAGAATTTTTAAAAATATTTTCAAGATTTTGTACTTGAGCTAAAATAGTTGCTTCATCTATAATATTTTCTATTTCTTGAACCATAACTTTTATTTTTTGAGGGGTAAAATGTGATTTGATTGCTCTTAATACTTTGGTTTCAAGTTCTTCTTTCTGAATATGCTTTGAGTTTAGTTAAAAAGGCTTGCACCGAAAAAAATATTGCTTTGTCTTCAAAAGAAGAGGATGTTGTGAAGATAATTTTGGCAGCATTTATTAATATAGAAGATACTGTGTTGCATAAATATTATGGCGGGCTTAGGCCCGCCTCCATTTTAAATTTGCCTATTTGGCGGTAATTGACCAACTTCCCGCAAAAATTTTTCTCTCATTTCTTCCTGGCGGTTCTCTAAATTTTCCCCTTCCTTTCTCCAAGCTTCTAAAGCTTCTAAAGCTTCTATAGTTTTATCCTTATCGCTCATCTGCATCCACTCCTATTATTTAATAAAATTAAAAACCTTCCTGATTATTATGCAACGATAAGAATTAATTAATTCCAAGTAAAATTAGCCTTTAGGACTAACTAAACATAAGCCAATGCTTCTGCCACAATTAATAAAATACAACAAATGCGCCTGGTGGCTTTTTTATGCCAAATAGAGAATACTATAGCATTAATTTGTTAAAAATATTAAAAGGCGATCTGCCTCCATTAAAAACCCCCTTTATTTTAATCTGCTAAATACTTTTTCATCTAGTACATCTTCAACTTGATTTTGCATATCTACGGTTACATGAGTATAAATCTGATCAGTAATAGCTGTTGTTGAATGACCAAGTCGCATGGAAGTTAATTTAGATGAAATTCCCGATTCTGCAAGCATAGTACAATGAGTATGTTGTAGGTCGTGAAATCCAATGCCTAAACTAATTTTTTTACGAATGCATACAGTCGCAGGTTTAACCTACATCTCACCTATTTAAAATTACCTAGTAGAGGAATTAATTAAATAGGTAGTTCTAACTTAAAGATAAAGTATGAATCTTAAATTTACTTTATAGGATTATTATGTATTAATTTCCAAGGATAGGTAACTGCTTTAATAACCTCTTAATATTATGTACTATAAATATAAATTAGGAGGTGTAATAATGTGGAATAATAACAACCCAGTAGTAAAAAGTAGTTACAAATTCGTATTGCGACCTGGTTGTAAATGTCCACCACCAACGACTAGTCGTCTAAGGTTTCCTCGGAACGGTACCCGCGTTCCCCCGGCAGCAGAGTTTAAGCAAAAACAAAATGTAAAATTTAAAATTGAAAGATTGGCGAATGACAATCGGGTTCCTAGTATACTATTAGCTATATTTATAGAGATAGCAAGAAGATTTTTAAATGGACAGTCTGCCAGAACGTCGCTTGAAAGCGATATATTTAATATCCTAAGTGGATTATCGCCTGAAGTAATAGATGTATTAAGATTTACTATTAACGTTGTCAATGCAGTGCCTAGTTCTCAAAGAGACAGGATTTTATCTCCATATGTTACAGCTGGAACAGCGCTCACAGTGGATAATGTTGCAAATTTACTTGTACAAGAATTTTTGCAAAGGGCTGGATTGAATCTGCTAGGTATGAAAATGCCTTAACAAATCTTCGTCCAGGAAGAGAGTTGGTATAGTGGAATTTTCAGAATGTAAATTAGGTTTATGGGGTAAACCCTTAGTGGTATTTTTGACAAAAAAGCGTGCTCTATACAGCACGCTTTTTTTAAATGATGTTGCAGCATAAGTTAACTAAACTTAACATATTTTAGCAAACTGTTTAAGGAAAATTAGGACAAAGTTATTCCGAATATTCAAATAAAGTTAGGATTGAGGAAAGTAAAAAACTATTAAGAAAAGCATCTCTCGGCATGTTGGTTTTAATGATCAAAGCTATTTTTCAACTATATTTAAAAAATATGACGGAAGATGATTTGGGAAAAACTGCATTATTAATTTAATTACCACACTAATTTAATGACTCAGTATAATACACATTTGCTATGTGGTATAATTTTTAATAAGATTATATAAGAGAGCTGCAGTTTATGACCTTAGCGGAAAAATTAATGAGATTTTGAACAGTTACCTAAAGACAAAGAGAAAGAAATTGTTCTTGTAAACAATGATGGTTTGTTGACGGCAAGAAAAGAATAGGAGATAAAAATGAATGACTATTTAATTAAAGCATTAGGATATAACGGCCAGGTTCGTGCCTATGCTGCATCTACAACACAAACGGTAGGTAAAGCGCAGCGTAGACATTGCACTTGGCCAACAGCTTCAGCGGCACTGGGCCGCGCTTTGACAGCTGTACTTATGATGGGTGCCATGCTAAAAGGGGATGAAAAGCTGACAATCAAAATAGAGGGAGGAGGCCCCTTAGGTGCAATCCTTGTTGATGGAAATGCAAAGGGTGAGGTGAGGGGCTATGTTGCTTATCCGCAAACCCACTTGGACTTAAATGAACAGGGGAAATTGGATGTAAGCAGAGCCGTTGGAATAGACGGAATGGTTACAGTAGCGAAGGATATCGGAATGGGTGATTGTTTTACTGGCCAGGTTCCACTTGTATCCGGGGAGATAGGAGACGATATTACCTATTATCTAGCAACATCTGAACAGGTTCCATCATCAGTAGGACTAGGTGTATTAGTCAATCCTGACAATTCAATACAAGCTTCAGGCGGTTTTATTATCCAAATGCTTCCTGGTGCCGCTGAAGAAACAATTGCTGAAATCGAACAACGTTTAGAAACAATGATGCCTATTTCCAAAATGATTCAGCAGGGGCTGACACCAGAAGAAATTCTTGAACAGGTTCTTGGTAAAAGTAATGTAGAAATTATTGAGAAGATGCCTGTCCAATTCAAATGCCAGTGCTCAAAAGAAACGATTTCTAATGCCCTAGTCAGCTTAGGCGAGGAAGAAATCGGGGATATTATTGAAACAGAAGGCAAGGCGGAAGCTCAATGCCATTTCTGCAATGAGATTTATCAATTTTCCAAGGAAGAACTGGAAAAGCTAAGAGATGAAGCAAAATAATATTTATGAAATGATTCAATTCAGGCGTTGCCCTTACGGTGCCGAAAGAGCGCAGACAAAGGGACAACGCCTTTTAATTATATGCCAGCCTTATTAAAATTTACTCCAATGGCTTTTAGGTATGAAACCAAAAAGAACGGGGGAGGCAGAACCATTGGGAAGCATGTAGGCAAATTCCCTGGTTTCACCTGCCCGAATGATACCTGCAAAGGCGGAGCGGTTGGTGCTGCCAGTATAATTCCCTGCTGCTGGAATGTAATAGGTATCATCATCTTCCCAACGGATAGCGCCTCGGAAGGAATAGCCTCGGGGATTGATAATAATTGCTGTATCTTCTTTAGCAGTTACTTTAATATGATATACCATACCGTAGTTGCCTTTGTTGTAAACAGTTTCTTTTGTAATGCCGTCTGTGCCTTCCAACCACTCTGGCATGCCTTTGCCCAAGAGTAATTTTACGGCTTCTGTTTCATTTTTTAAATCAACATGGTAATCTTCAGCTAAAATATTAAAAGTCCCCCGAGGATGATTATCTTTGGGGAGGTTATCCATAGTCGCCATAGTTTCCAACGTATCTTCCTGATCTAATACTGCTACGGTAAAGGTAACGGGCAAGGGTGCGGAAAAATCAAACATTCCAGATATGGTCTGCTCAGGCAGCCATTTTCTAGTACCGTTATCATAAATGATTTGAGTGGAGCCTGGCTTAATAGTTATAACTTCTGACGGTGCTCCTTTAAAATATTGGTAAAGCAATTGCTGTCCTAAATAAAATACGTCGTCTGATGGACCTTTGATAGTTTTATTCCAAATAGTCAAATCAATGTTTACAAGGGTGTTATTTGTGGCAGTGACTACTAGCCTTTTATTATGGGCTTTTGCTTCTTCCTCGGTAAATTTGTTAATATGATGAATCAGTACCCGGCCGTTTCCCCAGACGGTTTCTTGGTATAAAATTCCTTTTTGACTTACCATCTCTGGGGAATCGCTCATAATCAGCTTGCCCTTTTCTGAAGCTGTTTTTTTGGGAAAGATTTCTTTTAAAGCAGTATAGTTAAAGCTGCTAAAGTTATCAATGGTATCCCCCACTTTTCCATGGGTGACTTTATACTCAAACTCTCCTTTTAAGAAAACATTGTTTACTTTCACAACTACTTCTTTTTTATCACTATAATTGCCATATTGATCCTGTAACTGTAGGGTAACAATATACTCCCCTTGGGAATAAATGGCTTCGGGTTTTACCGGTGTCATAGTGCTTTCTTTTACCCCCTTGGGGCGATAAGTCCATCTTTCTGTTTTTATGGTTTCCCAGTCTTCGTTTTCATACTTATAGGAAAATTGGATTTCTTCCCCTTGTGCATATTCTGCTTTATCTGTAGTAAGCTCCGTAATTAAAGGCTTCTCATTGGGCAAAATAGTGATAGATTCTGTATACCAATCACTCCATTGACCGTTTATGTCTTTCACTTTATAAGAGATATCATAAGTCCCTGCCCGGGGTGTTTTAAACATACTGCTTAATGTCTTGGCAACAAGTTTTTCATCATGGTTTACCTGCCATAATGTTTCCACAATTTTATCGCCGTCTTTATCGGTACTCAAATCAAATGTCCCTACCGGTTGCCCTGCAGTATAAATTTCTTTGTCAAACCTAAATTTAGCAATAGGTGCATGGTTTTCCATAGATTCTTTCGGCGGTGTTTCCTGAGGAAGAGTTAAAGTAATCGTTTGGGTCGAGGAATCATAATCTACTTTTATTTTAAATTGTTCAGCTAAAAAACGGATGGGAACCAAAGTGGTACCTTTTTCTAATAAAGGTGCTGCATCTAAAGGAGTTTCCGCCCCATTCACTACAGCCTTATTTTCCCCAATAGTCAAAACTATTTGCGTATCATCTTTATTGATAAAAATCCTTTGAACAGTGTTATCCCATGTCATTTCGGCTGCTAACACTTGTCCAATCACAAACCTTAGAGGCAAAAAAGTTCTGCCGCCAACGAGTTTGGGGGAAGTAGTTAAAAGATACTTGGTACCGTCTACCACAATAATGTTACTACCCATGGTTAACCGGATTTTTTTCCCTTCTTCATTTTTTTCTGTGGGGTTTTCCACTGCCTGTTCCAAGAATGTATTTTCTTGGGCAAAGGCCCTAGGCTGAGGGAAAAAATCACAAAATATACCTACCAAAAATATCGTGCCAAAGCAAATGCTTTTTAAATATTTATTCATATGGATCGATACCTCTCATTTATTTATTTTAATAGAAGTTTATTTTAATAGACGTTTGCCTGACCAAATTTGTTTAAGTTTGTGACAAATAATACCTAATTTTTAGGTTACTTTATTTTCCCATAAAAAACAATATTTACTTTTATAATAAGTGACAATATCATTTACAAAGAACATATGTTCCATTATAATTTATACTGTAGGAAGTGGTAATAAACTATGGGCAAAAGAATTATATTTCATATTGATGTCAATTCCGCTTACCTTTCATGGGAGGCAATATGCCGGTTGCAGCGTGGGGACTCCATTGATTTACGTGAAATTCCATCTGCCGTAGGTGGAGATCCTAGTACAAGGCATGGGATTATACTGGCCAAATCTATTCCAGCTAAAAAATATAAGATACAAACGGGGGAAACGTTATTTTCAGCAAAAATGAAGTGCCCAGAACTTATAATTGTTCCACCAAATTACGAATTATACATGAAATGTAGTTTGGCAATGTTAGAAATACTTAAAGAATATTCTCCCTGTATTCAAAGATTTTCTATTGATGAATGTTTCTTAGACTATACCAACATGGAAAATCACTTTGGGGAACCAATAAAAGCGGCTCATAAAATTAAAGATAGGATAAAAAAAGAATTAGGTTTTACTGTTAATATTGGAATCTCAACCAACAAACTCTTAGCTAAGATGGCTTCGGAACTTGAAAAGCCAGATAAGGTACATACGATTTTTCCTGAAGAAATCAGCGAAAAAATGTGGACTTTACCCGTTGGCGATTTATTTATGGTTGGAAGAGCAACATTAGCAAAGTTACAAAATTACGCCATTTGTACAATTGGTGACTTAGCAAAAACAGACCCTCAATTTCTCAAACGTTTATTAAAGAGTCATGGCATATTAATTTGGAATTATGCCAATGGATATGATAATACTCCAGTTAAGGATAATGCCACAATACCAATTAAGGGTATTGGTAATTCTACTACTACTGCTTTTGATGTAGATAATTTGAGGGAAGCAAAGATGGTTTTATTATCTTTAGTTGAGACAGTAGCTGCTAGGCTGCGGCAAAACAACTATTCTACCCAATTAATTTCCGTAAGTTTTAGAACAAATGAGTTTTTTAGCTATGGACATCAAAGAAAATTACATACAACTACTAATTCTACTAATCAGATATATCAGATCGTATGCCAATTGTTTAAAGAAATATGGCAAGGACAGCCAATTCGGCATTTGGGAGTTCGAGTGGGAGAATTATGTAGTAATGACTTTGAGCAAATTGCCTTATTTGCAGGTAATTTGGAAAAGGAACGCAGTCTGGATAAGGCTATTGATAAAATTCGTGCCAAATATGGGTCAAAAGCCCTATTCCGTTCAACCTTTTTACAGAGTGGTATTAAAGAAATAGCAGGGGGTGTTATTCAGGAAGAAGATTACCCAATGATGTCTAGCTTGTTATAAATTTAAAGTGGGTGTGCTTAAGTGAAAGTAGTCATGCGGCCAATAGAAATGCTAGCTTGGTTCACAGAGGAAGGGATTCTAAAGCCCTTAAAATGTAAATTTATTTTGAAAGATAAATCAGTTTGTATTGTTAAAATTGATAAAATTATAACTAGAACTGAAGAAAAACTAGCTGGTAATAAAATGATAATATATAGATGCCAAAGTGAATTTAACGGAATTATGCGGACATTTGAGTTGAAATATGAAAATAGTACTTGTAAATGGTTTCTTTATAAGATATAGATGCAGCATTTTCTAAATATTAAAGAAAAGCCTTGACTGTGTCAAGGCTTCTAATTTTGGTGGTGCGCCCGGCATAGGCGCTTGCTTGTCGGTGAAAGTCCCATACGGGGGTTGATAGTGCCAACCGTTAACCTAAGACAAGGTGTCCATCGTGAGGGTAGTAAAAATAAAGAGTGGGGATAATTACCCACTCTCTACCGGCAGAACTTCACCGGACGCTCGGGTTGTTCTCCAACATCGCCCTATCTTCCCGGTGAATAAGAGCCGGTTATAGTCTAACCTATTGTCGTAATATAAAACTAGGTGTAGAAATGTGGCCGGAATATTTTATATTAAAATTTTAAACTGTGAAAAACCATTTACACGAAATTATGCATACTCCCAATTATTCAGCTCCTACTCGATTCCAAAATTCTATATTTTAAACATTTGTATAAGTTTAGTTAATTGTGAACAATCTTGTTCGTTTTCCATGACTTTGTTTTTGATTTCGTCTGTTTTTTCTGCTGTTACGGCTGAACGACTGACAATGTCTTGGGTGGCGGAGGCCCCATTGCTTACAGTAACAGTAATTTCATCAATTGCTCTAGTAATGCCTTGAATAGACGAGGTTAGTTTTTCAGCTGTAGTACTAAACTCAGCAACTAGATCATCTATAAAAGATGCATCCTTGTTATAATCTTCCGCTGTTTTAATCATCATGTCATAATCGTTAATTACCTGAGTGTCCATGAATTGGAGCATTTTATCAGAATTTTCTGTAAGGTGTTCCACAGAGGAAATAACCGTTTGTATGACTTTTTGTATTTCCGACACCGTATCAGTTGATTCCTCTGCTAATTTTCTAACTTCATCTGCTACAACTGCGAAACCGCGGCCTGCTTCTCCAGCTCGAGCTGCTTCAATAGCTGCGTTTAAAGCTAAAAGATTAGTTTGAGAAGCAATTTTTAAAATAGAGTCTGATAAGGTTCTAATTTGTTCGACGCTTTTAGCCTCGTTAATAGATTTTTCCATATTCATTTTTGTGTCTTCATAGACTTTTAAGGCTGAGTTTCTTGAAGCAGTGACGGTAGTTTTTAGTTCGCTGGCTCGCCTGCTGATTTCGTTTGCTGAGGAGGCTCCTTCTTGGGCTCTGGAGGTAATTGAATCGGCAGCTTGGGAAATTTCTACAGAGGTTGCATTTATTTCTTGTGTAGATGCCGCAGTTTCTTCCATGCCGGCAGATAACTCCTGAATGGCATAAGAATCACTATCCGCTTGTTTGTTTAGTTCGTTAGCTAAATCAGTTATCTGAACAACACTTTCATGAATACTTTTGACAGTCTTTTTTAACTGGGAAACAATTTTACGTATGGTTTTTCTTGCTTTTGCCTCATGATAAACAATTCGACTAAATTCATCTTGTTCACTGATGAATTTATCATAGTTATAGGTTGGGTCAAATGATAAATCCATAGCAGCTGTTTTTTCAATAAAATTGACTGCAATTTGAACACGATGATTAATATTAAGAATGATCGCAATCCCTAAAAATAGAAATATAAGTAGGCATATTGTTAAAGTAGTAAATATTAAGCCAGTTGAGGCATTGAAAAATAGTAATATAAGCAACAAAATTACAGTTAGCACAGGCACCAGCAAAAGCAGATAGAGCTTTGTCTTAAGTTTAATATTATTAAAGTTCATATTAATCCCCCCCAAGTTCAAAATCTCTGAAATAATTAATATTACTAAAATTGCTAAAACACCTCAAGTTTCTATTTCTTCCCCCCTTTAGATACAGTTAAAATTATTTCGATAGCTCACAAAAAGCATAAGCAATAAATTGTCATAATGTTTGAAAAAGTGTTAAATTTAATTATAGAAAATTTATTAATTAGTTATTTTAAAATTTTATTGGGTTTAAAAGTTGGTAATTAATTTATAAAATTTGCTTTTTGTGATGTTATTACTTAAATTTTATTTCGCCAAAATTTTGGTAAATACCTGCATAATACACATAAATAAGAAATTTTCAAGGGGAAATAATTGGATAGATTAAAAGTTAATTTTAGTTACGTATGTTATTCTGCGGTTGAAAGCCGCTTTTAACTTCGAGTATACTCGAAGGTGAAAGATTGGAACTGAAAACACAAATAAGCTAATGGAATCCGTTAACAAATGGAAGTCTAGTATTTTAGGCCAATATAAAAATTAATGCACATTGGAGAGATAAAATTTGAAGGTATTATACTACGATTGCTTTTGCGGAATAAGCGGAGATATGAATCTGGGAGCTTTAATTGACCTAGGTGTAGATCAGGAATATCTACTAAAAGAGCTTTCAAAACTAGGATTGGATGATGAATATGAAATAAAAATTACTAAAGATATAAAAAAGGGCATAAGTGGAACAAAAGTTAATGTTATTTTAAATAATCAAAATAAGACTCATAATCATCATAGTCATAGAAATTTAGAGGACATCGTAAAGATAATAAATGAAAGCAATCTACATAACAATGTTAAAAAATTAAGTTTAGATATATTTTTGAAATTAGCGCAGGCCGAGGCGAAGGTCCATGGAAAGCCAGTATCCCAAGTGTATTTTCATGAGGTTGGTGCCATCGATTCAATTGTAGATATTGTAGGGGCTGCCATAGGGTTAGATTACCTAAAGGTTGATAAAATTGTGGCATCTCCCGTTCAAGTAGGGGGAGGCTTTATAAAATGTGCCCATGGTATATTACCTGTTCCTGCCCCTGCAACTGTTGAATTATTAAAGAATATTCCGATTAAATCAGGAATAGTACCTTTTGAAACTACTACACCTACGGGAGCAGCAATTCTAGCAGCTAACGTGGATGAGTTTACTGATAAAATAAGTTTTTTAATTGAAAAGATTGGTTATGGCGTAGGAAATAGAGATTTGAATATTCCAAATGTATTAAGGGTTTTTTTGGGAAATGAAGAACAATATGAAGCAAAAGAAGATCAATATATTTTAGAAACAAATATAGATGATATGAATCCGGAACTCTACAGCTATATTGAGGAAAAGCTATTTGAAAGTGGGGCTTTAGACGTATATAGAACAACTATATTAATGAAAAAAGGGAGGTCTGCAACTAAACTAAGCGTATTGGTAAATAAAGAGAAAGAAAAAGCCGTACAAGAAGTAATTTTTGAAGAAACTACTTCCATAGGCATTAGAAAATATAAGGTTGAAAAAATTATGCTACAGAGGGATTTTACGAAAATAAACACACAGTTCGGAGATGTGACTGTAAAAAATTCTTATTACCAAGGTAAGCTGATTAAAAAGAAGCCTGAGTACGAGGATTGCAAAAAAATAGCTAAAGAAAAAGATCTGCCTATTGCTAAGGTTTATAATGTAATAAATGAGATTATAAATAAACAATAACAGTAGTTATAGGAGAACTATATGGATAAAAATCAAATGCAGAAATTGCTTGAAACTGTAAAAAATGGTGAAATAGAAATTCAAGAAGCCATGAGGATGATTAAAGATTTATCATTTAGTGATTTAGGGTTTGCTAAGATTGATAACCATAGAGAAATAAGGGTGGGATACCCTGAGGTAATTTATTGTGAAGGGAAAACAGTAGAACAGGTAAAAGACATTATTGAATTTATGC
The DNA here is from genome assembly GCA_031628995.1 of Bacillota bacterium LX-D. Lineage (NCBI taxonomy): Bacteria > Bacillati > Bacillota > Bacillota bacterium LX-D. Next base: position 104,203 of record JAVLUO010000004.1, read on the forward strand.
TTACAAAGGATATTAATATACTTGCTACCAGGGCTAGCAAAGAAATGTACAGTGCGGTAAAGGAAATATGTAGTTTTGCCAGATATAATCAACTTGGCCGAACAATAACTATTCGAAAAAAAGAAGGAAATCTAACAAATAGTTATATTGCTATAGTCTCAGCTGGGACTTCTGACTTACCAATAGTAGAGGAAGCGGCAGAAACCGCTATGATTTTCGATAATAGGGTAGAAAAAATTATCGATGTAGGAGTCGCAGGCATTCATAGGCTTTTTGCCAAAATAGATATTTTGAGAGGCGCCAAGGTTATCATTGTAGTTGCGGGAATGGAAGGGGCCCTGGCAAGTGTTATAGGGGGTCTTGTTGATAAGCCAATTATAGCGGTTCCTACTAGTGTTGGTTACGGAGCAAACTTTGGAGGTCTTTCAGCTCTTTTATCAATGTTAAATAGCTGTGCCAACGGTGTGAGTGTTGTTAATATTGATAATGGTTTTGGAGCTGCATATAATGCAAGTATCATTAATAAATTGTAGAACAATCCTAATGTGCTTCGACTTATTTAGGTTTTCTTACATAGGTACCAAATGTTAAAAATTCTTGACATTGAAGGAAAAGTAAACTGTTGGCGTCGAAAAACTAAAAAGGAAGCTATAATGCAAAATATTGACTGAAGCTAGAACTTTAATTAGAGGTGATATTTTGTACTGTATTAAATGTGGAGCACCAACTGAAAATGAGTACTGTACCAAATGTAATCCGGAAAATAGACAACAAAAGAAAAAAAATGTTTCTTCTGTTATAGCTATTTCTTGTGCTTTACTTGTTGTAACATTTTTCATCTCATATTTTATGGGCAAGAGTGTGATGGAGCCTCTGCAAAGTAAGGCAGATAGTATTATTGAAGTCAAAAAGGATGCTGACGTTGCTAGCAAGGCTCCAGACGTAACTACTGCAGAAACTACAGAGGAAGTTAAACCAGCCAGACCAGAAATCGTTACTTATTCAACTTATACAAACGAGCGTTTTTCTTTTAGTATGGAATATCCCAGTCATTTTGAAACAGCTGAAGAGCCAGCAAATAATGATGGACGAATTTTTTATTCTCCTGACAAGAAAGCGAAAATGACCGTTTTTGCCTCTTATAACGCAGCAGATGAAACTCTTAGATCATTATATAATGATGAAATAGACAGCCATAGTAATGTAACTTACAAAGTAAAAAGAAGGGATTGGTTTGTAGTTTCAGGAATCGACGGAGAAACGATTTTCTATAAAAAAATAATGATGGAAGATGATGTTATTTACACTTTCCTACTCGAGTGCCCTCAAGACGAAAAAAGTTACTATGCCCCTATAATTGAGCATATTGTTAAGACCTTTAAAACCTATTAGTAGCTAAAGCAGAAATTACCTATAATTTTCAAAAAGAAAACAGTAAACTCCCTTTTTAATACATATTTTGCAGACTATTTATTTTATAATTAATTAACAATTAGAGGGAAAATATGTAAAAGGGGGTACTGTTTTTGAAGAATATTAGTTTTTTAGTGTTGCTCTTTTTTTTATTTTGTGCATGTCCAGTTCACGCTGCTACTCAGCATGAATTGTCGTCATTTTCCACTCCTTTAGTTAGCAAAAATTCTAATCGCTTAACTAATATTCGCCTAGCCGCAAGAAAAATAGACGGATTTATTTTACAACCTAATAAAATTTTTTCCTTTAATAAAATTGTAGGTCCTAGGACAGCTGGAAATGGTTATAAGCTGGCAGATATTTTTAGTGACGGCAAAGTTGTTAAAGGGATTGGGGGAGGCATTTGTCAGATCTCTTCTACTATTTATCAAAGTGCACTTTCAGCGAAATTAAAGATTATTGAAGTTCATCGCCACAGCAGAAGTGTAAAATATATTGGCAGAGGCCAAGATGCCACTGTAAGTTGGGGAACCTATGATTTAAAATTTCAGAATACAAAGAACGACCCAATTATGCTTAAAACCTATATAAGCAATTCCAGTGTTACTGTTAAGGTTTTTCAACTTATTGAAGATAAAGAAGAACCTGTTAATATTTATATTAACAATCAAGTTGTTAAAGGTTACATCATTAATGGTATTACCTACGCACCTTGTAAAATTTTCCACGGATATAATGGTTTATCGGTAGCTTGGGATGAAAAAACACAAAGCATTACCGTGAAAAATCAAGATAATGTAACTCTTAAGATTTTAGTTGGTAAAAATCTACTAGAGAAAAACGGTATAAGTGCTCAGCTGCCAGGGGGAGTAAAATATAAAGATAGAAAAATGATGGTTTCTATTAGACCTATTTTAGAATTATTTAAAATTAAACCTACCTGGCAATCAGGGGAACATTCATTGTGTTTTAAATAACATGGCTATAAATATTGGAGGGCTTGGATGCTTAAAAAGATATTCATAATTTTAGTGCTTCTTTTTTCATTTGGGACTGGTTTTATTGCCAAGGCAAGTGAGTTGGAGATTATAAAAGAATTAAATTTAGGCAAAGAAAAATTAAGCAATGTAAATCTATTGGAAAAAATTAGCACAGCTGCAATTACTGATGTTCCAAGTTTTAGTTATACAGTTCATGCTGAAGGTGCGATTTTAATAAAAGATAATATAAGTAAAATTATGTTTAAAAAAAATATTCATCAAAGGTTTTTTCCAGCCAGTACTACAAAAATTATGACAGCTTTATTAGCTGTTGAAAACTGTGATTTAAACGAAGTAGTTACTGTATCAAAAACTGCTTTAGATTCAGTTCCTGCTGGAAGTACTCGGGCAGGTGTTGAAGTTGGAGATATACTAACGGTAAAACAATTGCTTTATGGGATGCTGTTGCCTTCAGGAAATGATTGTGCTGCAGTTTTGGCAGAGCATATTGCAGGCTCACAAGAAAAATTTGCCCTGATGATGAATAAGAAGGCCGCAGAGCTGGGCACAGAACAAACAAATTTTGTAAATCCTCATGGCTTTTTCAGTCCAAACCATTATACTACTCCTTATGATTTCGCAATCATTTGTCAAGAAGCTTTTAAACAAAGACAAATAAGGAATACTATTTCTACCCGTATCACGAAAGTTATCTATAAAAATAAGAACGGTCAAAAAGTGGTTAAAACATGGGTCAATAGTAATAGTCAACTTAAAGATGCCAACAGATTTACAGGTTTAGTGGGAGGGAAAACGGGATATACATCTGAAGCAGGCCACACACTTTGTACTTTAGGCCATTATAAAGGACATGATTATATTGTAGTAATATTTAAGGATGGGGCTCATGAAAGGTACAAAGATACTAAATCTTTACTCCTTAAGGCATTTAAACTATGTGATGCAAGTAATTAAATAGAAAGTAGAAAAATTAAGGGCAGCGATTAAGCTGCCCTAATTATTATTTACGATTCTCCAACCATTAGCATAAATATTCATGCGGTTGCCTCGAACAAAACCTATTAAAGTAATTCCCATTTTTTGTGCAAGTTCTATGGCAAGGCCTGTAGCAGCACTGCGGGAAATTAAAATTGGTATTCTTCTTTTGGCGCATTTAATCAGCATTTCTGAAGAAATGCGTCCGCTGGTTACAATGATTTTATCACCGTAACCTACCTCATTTAAAATACACTCTCCAAATAATTTATCCAAAGCATTGTGACGTCCAATATCCTCGTGGACGTATAAAATTTTCGTGGTCGAAGCTAAGGTAGAGATATGTGCTGCGCCTGTTTCCTTAAAGGTCTGAGATTTTTGTTGCATTTCATTTACAAAATCATATACCTGCTGAGTGGAAATATAAATTTCAGTTGTAATAGGTTGGGACTCTAACCAGCTAAGATCTTGATTAAAGGTGGTTCCTTTTCCACAACCAGTTGTTAAAGTACGTTTGCCAATGGCTTTTTCTTGAAAAATTTTTGTAGCGAAAGGGAGGAGTACATTAAAATATCCTGTTTTTTGATCGTACTCAACCTTTTCGATACACGATTTATCTATTATAAATCCTTCGGATTGTAAAAAACCAATGCCTAGATACTCTAAGTTTGCTGGTGAGCAAAGTAATGTTACTAGTTCTAATCCATTTACATGAATGGTAAAGGGATATTCGTCTACGACAGTATCCTCTATTGTAAAACGCTCGTGTTTGATTATTTTTTCAATAGGTATCTTACTAGTGTGAGTTAACATTTTGTCACCTTGCATTAAATTATTTTTTGACATCTGATATTGATAATTTGTTGGGCAGCCATTAATTCCTGAAGTGTATTTATATTTGTAAATAGCTTAAGCTCAGAGTCTAACTTTGTAAAAACTTCTTCAGGAATAGTTTTTACAGAAACATATTCATATAAACTTTTGACTTTAAGCAAGTTTTGGAGAAGGCATTTTTCTATGGCTTTAATACAGTTTTTTGAATAAATTCCGTATAAAGGTTCAATATAACCATTAATTAAAGGTACAATTACATCATATCTTCCCTTGTGTTTGAGCATATATTTAATTGTTTCACCGCTAATAAAGGGCATATCACAAGGTAGAAAAAAATTATGAAAGGAGTCGGAGGTAACTAAGCCGGTATAGATGCCGGCAATAGGCCCCTTGTCTTTAACTAAATCACAGCATATATCGGTATTTAAATAACGATAAAGTTCTGGCTCGTTTGTAATAATGGTAATCTTATCTTTAAAGATAGGCCTTACCTTATCAACAATAATTTCAATAAAAGGCTTCCCGTCAAGCTTAACAAAAGACTTATTGCAGTTCATTCTAGAACTTTTGCCACCGGCTAAGATAATTCCTCGCAAAGTTTAGACTCCTTCCTTTTCAACCTTTGCTGCACAAACTTTAAATTCAGGTATAGCTGCAATTGGATCCAGTGCATTGTTCGTTAGTAGATTTGCTGCTTCTTCTTCATAGTGGAAGTACATAAAAATTGTATGGACTGGCACCTTATTTGTGACATAAGCAGTAGTAACTACTTCACCGCGCCTAGTTGCTACTTTAACTTTGTCTCCAGAAACTATTCCTAACTCCGCTGCTTTAGCAGGATTGATTTCAACTCTGCCTTTGGGCAAATATTGATCAAGAGCTTTGGCGCGCCTTGTCATTGTACCTGTATGATAATGGAACAAGCTACGGCCTGTGGAAAGAAGTAATGGAAATTCTGCGTCTGGATTTTCAGCTGGAGGTTTCCATTCAATACCTTTAAATTCTCCCAATCCTCTAGCAAACTTATCCTTATGCAAATATTTTGTACCTGGGTGCTCTGAAGATGGACACGGCCAATGGAGACCACCTGTTTCTTCAATACGTTGGTAAGATATTCCCCCATAAGAAGGCGTTACCGAAGCAATTTCCCGAAAAATTTCTTCTGCACTTGTATAATTCATAGGGTAGCCACAGTAATTTGCAATGTCTTTAATAATTTCCCAGTCCGGTTTAGAATTTCCAACTGGCTTAATAGCTTGGCGAACCCTTAAAACACGACGCTCTGTGTTGGTAAAAGTACCATCTTTTTCGGCAAAGGATGCAGCTGGTAGGACTACATCCGCAAGTTTAGCAGTTGGTGTCATGAAAATATCTTGAACCACTAGAAATTCTAATGACTTTAAGGCATGTTCTACATGTTTGATATTGGGATCTGATATCATGGGGTTTTCACCTATGATATACATTCCCTTTATTTTGCCATCAGTTACGGCATCAAAAGCATGTGTTGCTTTAACCCCAATTTTATCATTCAAATTTTTTACAGCCCAGGCTTTTTCGAATTTAGCTTTAATATCGGGATTAGTAACTTTTTGGTAAGCCGTATAGACATCAGGTAAAGCACCCATATCACAAGCACCTTGAACATTGTTCTGTCCACGCAATGGGTTAACACCTACATTTGGTTTACCTAGGTTACCAGTCAGCATTGCTAAGTTAGCAAAGGAACGAACATTATCAACTCCAACGGTATGTTGGGTAACTCCCATGGCGTAAGCGATAGAAGCAGTTTCCGCTTGGGCATAAGTGCGAGCTGCTTCGATTATGTCTTGTGGTGGAACACCTGTAATTTTAGAAACATATTCAGGGGTATATTTGGGTAATATGGCTTCTAATTCGGCAAAGTTTTCTGTTCTGTTCTTTATAAATTCTTGGTCCGCTAGACCTTCTTTTAGAATAACATGCATTATTCCGTTCAATAAGGCAACGTCAGTACCTGATTTGTGGCGTAACCAAACATGAGCATAATCCACTAAGTCGATCCTTCTTGGATCAGCAACAATAAGCTTTGCTCCGTTGAATTTAACAGCTTTTTTAATTTGTAAACCAATAATGGGATGGGTTTCTGTAGTATTTGATCCCATGACAAAGATACATTTTGCACCAGCAAATTCGTTAATAGAGTTTGTCATTGCGCCACTGCCAAATGATGCGGCTAGACCAGCCACAGTAGCGCTGTGTCAGAGACGGGCGCAGTGGTCAACATTGTTTGTTTTAAAGACCGCCCGCGCTAATTTTTGCATTAAATAGTTTTCTTCATTAAGTGTTCTTGCTGAACTTAAAAACATTAGGGAATCGCCGCTTTGTTCTTCGGCAATACCTTTTAGCTTGGAAGCAACCAAACTTAATGCTTCTTCCCAAGTTGCTTTGCGGAATTCTCCGTTTTCCTTAATCAAAGGATCAGTCAATCGATCTTTGCTATTGATAAAATCGAAGCCAAAACGGCCCTTAACACAAAGTGCCCCATATTCATTGGGCGATTTGCCTGATTTATCTGGTGTAATTCGCACAACTTGGTCTTTAATAACATTAAGCTCTAAGCCGCAACCACAACCACAATAAGTACAAGTAGTTTTAACTTTCTTTTCAATTTCCCAAGTTCGGAATTTTCCTTCGTTAACTTTGTAAGTCAGAGCACCTGTTGGACAAATGGCAATACAGTTGCCGCAAAAGACACAAGGGGAATTTTCGTCTTGCAGATTAATATTATAAGGCGTGCTTGGATGGGCATTAAAGCCACGTTCGACAAAATCATAAGTATTATTAATTTGAATTTCCTGACAGACACGAATACATTTGCCGCAATTAATACATTTTTCATAATCCCGCAGGAAAAAAGGATTATCGTCTATCAATGGTATGGAACGCTTTTTACCTTCAAAACGAGATTTAGAAACACCATATCGGTAAGCATATTCCTGTAATTTGCATTCACCTGCTTTTTCGCAAGTTAAGCAATCTTGTTTATGATTAGCCAAAAGTAATTCTAAATTAATGCGGCGAGATTTAAGAACTTTTTCACTTTCTGTATAAACAACCATTCCTTCGGTAACAGGTGCCACACAGGAAGCAGCTAAAAGACGGCTGCCTTCAACCTCTACTACACAAATTCGGCAGGCCCCGGCTTTACAAAGTGCTGGGTCATAGCAAAAAGTTGGAATCTCAATGCCTATACTCTGGGCAGCTTCAAGGATAGTAATACCTGCTTCAACGAAAACTTTTTTTCCATCTATTGTTAGATTGATCAATTATTTTTCACCCCTTTTGCATAAATATTTAAACTATGTACTCAAGATACTTGTCCCTAAAATGTTGTAAGGATGTAAGGACTGGTGTTGGAGCAGCCTGACCTAAACCGCAGAGGGCACTAATTTGCATCATTTCACCTAAATCTTTTAAGTTAGATAAATCTTGAATGCTGCCATGTCCTGAGCCGATTCGCTGCATTATTTCGTTAAGCCGTGCAGTACCCTCCCGGCAGGGAGTGCACTTGCCACAGGATTCATGCTCAAAAAAGTGGGTTGTTGTACACATGTATTTTATAAAATCCTGTTGATCGTCTATTACTAAGACTACGCCGGAACCAAGACCTTGTCCGACGGCTGCCAAAGATTCAAAATCCATTGGTGTATCTAATAATGATGGTGGCATAATACCACTAGCAGCTCCTCCTAAATGAATCATTTGGATATCACGACCAGCTAAAGTACCGCCCCCGTATTTCTCGATTAATTCTCTCACAGTAACACCCATGGGTAATTCTAATGCTCCAGTATTTCTTAAGTTGCCGCAGAGAATGAATATTTTAGTCCCCGGTGATTTTTCTGGTCCAATTGCTTTAAACCAGTCGCTGCCTTTCTCAATTATTACAGGAATATTAGCCAGTGTTTCAACGTTATTTACTACAGTTGGTTTACCAAATAAGCCTATTCCACCTGGAAAAGGAGGCTTATAACGTGGCATGCCGCGGTGCCCTTCAATAGATTCTATTAATGCAGTTTCTTCACCACAGACGTAAGCACCTGCTCCTGCTCGAACTTCTAAATTGAAGGAAAAACCAGTGCCATAAAGATCTTCCCCTAAATAACCATGTAGTTTAGCTTGGTTTATGGCGTTGTTTAATGTCTCAATTGAAGAGGTATACTCTCCTCGACAATAAATATATCCTTTGGTTGCGCCAATGGCGTAACCGGCTATAATCATTCCTTCAATTAGACTATGAGGATCTCCAGTCATAATTAAGCGATCTTTAGCAGTGCCAGGCTCCCCTTCGTCAGCATTACAAACAATATATTTTTGATCGGCATCTTTTTTAGTAAAACTCCATTTTAACCCGGTGGGAAATCCAGCGCCGCCTCGCCCCCGAAGATTAGATTTTTTAACTTCTTCAATTACAGTTTCTGGTGTCATTTCAGTAAGAGCTTTTTTTATGGATTCATATCCGCCCCGGGCCACATAATCTTCAATTTTGTTTGGATCTATTTTTCCATAGTTTCTTAGAACGATTTTTAAACCGTCCGTTTCGATATAGTTCAATGAATAATCCTCCTTTTAGTACAATTAAAAGTTAGCTAGTATTTTTCTAACTTTTAAAGGAGTTAAATTAACGTAAGTCTGGTCGTTGATCATTATAGCTGGTGTTTCTGCACAAACACCTAAACAAGCGCATTTTTCTAAATAAAATTTCTTGTCAGGAGTGGCTTGGTTTATGTCGATACCTAGTTCGTTTTTAATGGTTTCCAGTATTTCTTGGTAACCACTGACGTGGCATGGTCCACTTTCGCAGACCCGGATAATGTTTTGAGCCTTTTCTGTAGTAGAAAACAAAGAATAAAAGGTGGCTGTACCGTAGACTGAACTTAATGGTATTTTTAATTCAACTGCAACAGTTTCTAGGACTTTTTTTGGTAGATACCCTAGTTCTTTTTGTATTGCATGTAAAAGAGGTATCAAAGCTCCTTCTTGTTTTTTAAATTCCCTGATAATAGCTAAAATTTTTTTAGAAGGCTGATCGCACTTACACATTTCCTCACCCCGAATTGAATTAAGATCAAACTTTTAGATTTACATTGATTATTCCGACTTTTCTGACATTTATAATTCTATATAAATTTCCTCTATTTTTTTAGACTTAATTTAAACTTAATTTAATATTATAGAAAAACTAAGTGTTTAACAACTTCAAACGGTTTTTATAGAGCAAAATCGCAATAATTAATAATATTTTACCTGCAGCAGTTCATGAAAAATTATATAACATAAACATTTGGAATTTGGAGATAATATGCTTATCTCAAATACATTTAAATAAGGAGTGTAAATTTTGACTGTAGAAGATTTAATTAATAAGTTGCAAGGTTTTGATCAAAATCTTGAAGTTGGTATTTCTAAGTTAGGTTATACTCCTGTAACTGCTGTAAAAATGAGCGTTGAAAACTTATACGAGAATGGGGAATATGTAGGTGATCAAGAGGTAATTAGAATCTATTAAATTTCTTACGGAGTCGGGGGAAATCTCGGCTTTTATTTATTTGTTAACAAATTTAATTGTGTATGCTTTTTTTTAAAGGAATTTATCAGAAAATAAAGAATAAACTTATTATATTATCTCCGAGCCTATTTTCCTAAAGGACCCTATGGAGTCTAGGCCGCTAGGGTAAGATGGGAAACTGTCTTGCCTTCCATTTTGAAAAGGAGAATGTAGTTCAATTCTCTTTTCATTTAATTTTTATGAAAGGAGCTTTTTATGAGAAAAATTATCTTTATTTTAATTACCTTAGGTATGTTGTTGTTTGTAGGCTGTGGTCAGCAAACAGGGCAGGCTAATAAGGAAAATAATCAGGGAATGCCGGAAAAAAATATGATCTTAGCTACTACTACTAGCACCGAGGATTCGGGACTCCTTGACTATATCTTGCCAGACTTTGAAAAGAAAACAGGCATTAAAGTAAAAGTAGTTGCTAAAGGGACAGGAGAAGCTTTAGAAATGGGTAAAAGGGGAGACGCTGATTGTCTTCTAGTTCATGCAAAAGAAAAAGAACTACAATTTATCAAAGATGGTTATGGTCTCAATAGACACGATGTTATGTACAATGATTTTATAATAGTAGGTCCCGCCGAAGACCCGGCAGCTATTGGACAAAAGGCACCAAACGATGCAGTAGCAGCCTTCAGCTTAATTGCCAATAGTAAAGAAGCTTTTATTTCTAGAGGAGACGAATCGGGAACTCATACCAAAGAAAAGAGCATTTGGGAAAAAGCACAAATTAACCCTAGCGGTGCTTGGTATATATCTGCTGGGAAAGGTATGGGAGCAGTGCTCCAAATGGCTGATGAGAAGAGAGCCTATACTTTGACCGACAGGGGAACTTATCTTTCCATGAAAGATAAACTAGATTTAGCTATTTTAACTGAAAAAAATAAAGACTTATATAATCAATATGGGGTTATTATGCCGACTCCTAAAGACAAAAAAATCAAGGAAGCAGAGGCACAGGCATTTATCGATTGGATTTTATCTCCCGAAGTACAAGAGCTTATAGGTAAATACGGAGTCGACAAATTTGGGCAGCCCTTATTTATTCCTAATGCTAGCAAATAACAATATGGATCCATTAATCGTAAATACAGAATTTTATAATTAATTACGAAAAATTTCCGGAGATAATTAAAAAGGAATTTCTTAAACAATTAGAAATATCGTATAAGATTTAACTCCGAGCCTGAAAGCCCTTGGGGTTTAAAAGGATGATAGGATGTATAAAGTAATTTTTATGCTTGCCAATTGCAAAGGAGTTCATTATAGGGGAAGTTTACCTATAATGAACTCCTTTGTTTTTTTGTTTTTTAAACTAAATTAATAACAAGGGAGGGGAAACCGGTACCTATGGGGTGACCAGGAGAAAATGAGTAAAATACTAATGATTTCTCCAGAAAAATGTATCAGCTGCAAAACTTGTGAAATTCCAATTATGTGCATGCACTGCGAAGAACCTGTGCTCCCAATCCAGTTCTTACTACCTTAAAACACTTTAGAGCAGAATATAAGCAGCATATTAAATCTAAAAGGTGTCCAGCAGGGGTTTGCAAAGTTCAGACCAATATAGTGGAAATTAGAAAAATCAGAAAAACTTTAGTGTTACTCCTAATTGCCGGTTCTCCTCATAATAAATACTTGCAACAACTAGCAAAAGAATATAACATAGTAGCAGAAGATCTAGCCAGGTTTGGGTCTGTACAAGGTAACGATTGTGTTTTATGCGGCCTTTGTGTTAAGGATTGTGAAGAGCTGGGAACAAGTGCTATAGCTACTGTAAATCGGGGTATAACTAAGAGAGTTTCCACTCCGTACGATGAACCAGCTGCCGATTGTATCGGCTGTGGTGCCTGTGCTTTTGTCGTCCTGTTGATGCTATTAAAATACAAGATCTTAATGAGCAAAGAACTATTTGGAATAAAACCTTTAAGTTGGTTTCTTGTACAAAGTGCGGTGAGTACTTTACAACTGAAGAGCAATTGGAATATACCACTAAAAAACTTGCACTCACTCAAAAAAGTGAAATCACTTTATGTGAGCGCTGTAAGAGAAAAGAATTAGCTGACAAGTTTAAAGAATTTTTTGGTGAAACAAAGGTTATCTAAACTCATATTTTATTCTCCGAGCAAATGCTCCTAAGGGGGACTATGGAGCATTTGCCGTTAGGGTAGGAAGGGAAACCAACCTGCCTTCCATTTTTGAAAAGGAGAATGTATTACTAAGTATTTATTCTCCTTTCATGTATATGGAAGGGGCTTTTTAATTTGCCCGGCATGTTTGCTGAGCCGATGGGCTGAAAGAAGCCCTATCGCCTAACCGGCAGGAAGATAACTCGTAAGCAAGGGCGTTACTGGTAACTGTGGGGTCTGAAGGAAGCCGAAGGGGGAACTTGGAACATAGCGCAAGCAAACCAAGATTGGTTAGTCAGGCGGGTAACCTGATTAGTTAGGACGGATGCGTTCAAGTTCAGGTAAGCAAACTTAATCGGGGAAGCCCGGCACTATCCTAGAGAATAGGTAGGCTCAAGAAAAACCGGATGGAGGGATGAGACCCCTCGGTATTCCTACCGTAAGAGACCGGATAGTCCAATGTGAGAGTTGCAAATTGCAAAACACTTTTCCGGGAACTCATAGGATGGATAAGACGAAGGCTCAGAATGAAGCAGAGGCGAGAGTATAAAGGTCAGTTTGAGAAAATATCTATGACAACCCGGCGTAATTCCGCAAGCCCATTGAAAAGTATGGCCTTACCAAACAGTTGGTTTAAGGAAATAGGGTTAATTGATTTGGAAACATACAATGTCGGCGTTTTGTCTCCCTTCTGCGAGAAGTGACTGAGGTTTATCAGGAGCCGTATACGAGGCTCGTACGTACGGTTCTGTGAGAAGGATAAAGCCCAAGCAAATTACTTCGGCTTTACCTTACTCGATTTTTCAATCTGGCCAAAAGGTGATTTTATTGGATATTGCTATTAATATTAATTTTGCAGAAATGAGTCAGATCATTTTCCTATCTTTATATGTTTCTGTTGTTTCAACTTTAATTGCTTCTATTTTGGGCATACTTTTGGGTATACCTTTTGCTATGAAGAACACTCCAGTGAAGCAGTTAGTTATTAAAATAACAAATTCGCTAATGAGTACACCTCCAGTACTCATTGGACTGGTGGTGTATTTGGTACTCTCACGCCGGGGTCCTTTGGGAGCATTGGAACTGTTGTTTACCCCTGAAGCTATGATTATTGCACAGACTCTTTTAATTTTTCCACTTATATTTGGGCTGGTTATATCGTCAGTTGACAAAAATATCCTAAAAATTAGGAAAACTTGTTTGGCTTTAAACGCGAATGAGTCGGATATTCTAAAAATAGTGCTTAGAGAAAATAAGCTTCAACTAATAACGGCAGTGACAGTTGGTTTTGGAAGGGCGATTTCCGAAGTAGGTGCAGCTATGCTAGTAGGAGGTAATATTAAAGGGTTTACTAGAATAATGACTACTTATATAGCTTTAGAGACCGGAAAAGGGGAGTTTCAAAACGCCATATTTATAGGTATCGTTTTACTTATAATCTCTTTTGCCGTTAATTCTTTTTTACATTTACTAAAGAGGTGTGAATGATTGGACGTAATGATCAAAGGACTACAGAAAGAATATGGTACGGAAATAGCCATTAATGTCCATGAACTTTATCTTCAAAGCGGAAAATTATATTGTCTTCTTGGCCCTAATGGCAGTGGAAAGACAACACTGGTGGAATGTTTGGCAGGTGTAACTTCACCTACACGTGGCGAAATAATTTATGCTGGTCATAAAAAATTAGGAGAAATTAAAGAAAATATTTCTTTAATGGAACAATACCCATATCTTTTTTTGGGGAGTGTGCTCTATAATATTCAAATTGGTCTTAAAATACGAAAGGTTCCTTACAGGCAAAGGGAAGAGTTAACAAAAAAATATATTGCTCTTTTTGATTTACAATTTCCCTTAAATAAAAAAGCCCATTTGCTATCAGGGGGACAAATTCAAAAAATTTGTCTTTTAAGGACTGCTGTGTTAGAAACGGATTTGACATTGTTAGATGAACCCACATCAGGGATGGATATTGAAAGTACTTTTCAAGCCGAAAATATTATTAGGAAAATGGTTGACAATGATAAGACCGTTGTAATGGTGACCCATGATTACTATCAAGCTGAAAGGGTGGCGGATATAATAATTTTTATGGATAAAGGTAAGGTTATTGAAATGGGCCAACCAAAGGATATTTTGCAAAATCCGCAAAATGACCTGATTCGCAAAATATTAAATAAGCGTGTACGCAACACTTAATTTGTTGAAATAAAGCAGTTAAACTACCTACTAGGGGGGTGAAGCAATGTATAGTATCGGCATTTTAACAGTAAGCGATAAAGGTTCGAGAGGCGAAAGGGAAGATAAAACTGGGCCAGCTGTTCAAGAGGTATTAGAAAAAGAAGGTTATGTTGTAAAGCAGTATTGTGTTGTCCCTGACGAAATTCAAATTATTAAAGAAAAGTTAATATACATGTCTGATGAACTTAAATTAAATGTAATACTGACTAATGGGGGAACGGGCTTTTCTATTCGAGATGTAACTCCAGAAGCTACAAAAGAAGTCATTCAAAGAGAAGTGCCTGGCTTTGGGGAGGCAATGAGAATGAAATCTTTAGAGATTACTCCACATGCTATGCTTTCCAGAGCAATTGCAGGTATTAGAAATAAATCCTTGATTATTAATTTACCGGGAAGCCCTAAGGGAGCTGTAGAAAACCTGCAAACAATTTTGCCGGCCCTTGAACATGGAATAGAAATATTAATTGGAAAAGCTAATGAATGTGCCAAAAGAGGAAGTGCTTAAATGGAACTTTTTACTGTCCAGACAGTTGATGAAGCTAAAAAGATTATTGATCAAAGCTTTACATTTTCAGCTCAACGAGAAGAAGTAGATATTAAATATGCTTTGTCTAGAATATTATTTTCTTCTATTATTGCTAAGGAAAATGTACCTTCTTTTCGGCGTTCAACAGTAGATGGCTATGGACTTTATTCAAAAGATACTTTTGGTGCCAGTGAAGCCATACCTGCAATACTAAAGCTTGTGGGGGAGGTTAAAATGGGGGAAGCTTCTACCTACCGTCTGAATAGAGGCGAGTGTGTCTATGTACCTACCGGAGGCATGTTGCCTGAAGGCAGTGATTGTGCGGCAATGATTGAGCATACAGAAAAGCTAGATCAAAACACTATCCTCATTGCTAATCCCACCCCCCCACAAAAGAATATGGTAGCAATAGGAGAGGATATTAAGATTAATGATTTAGTTTTAAAAAAAGGGAGAAAGTTAAAACCTTACGACATTGGAATGTTGTCAAGTCTAGGTATCAAAAACGTAGAAGTTTGTCAAAAGATAAAAATTGGAATTATTTCTACAGGAGACGAAGTTATTGATATTGATGAAGAAATAACGCAGGGAAAAGTTAGAGATGTTAATACCTATCTTTTACATTCTTTAATTATCGAAGCAGGTTGTGAACCTGTTCTTTACGGAGTAATTAAGGATGATTATGATTTATTGTTCCAAACTGTTACAAAAGGAATAAAGGAATGTGATCTTCTCCTAATTTCAGGTGGAAGTTCTGTAGGTAAGAAAGATCAGACTGTAAAGGTTATCAAAGGACAAAAGAATAGTCAAATACTTACCCATGGACTAGCAGTTAAACCGGGTAAACCTACAATAGTAGCTAAGTGCCAAGATAAAGTTATCTTTGGACTGCCGGGACATCCTTTAGCTTGTGCAGTGATTTTTAAAATTTTGGTAATGCATTGCATTAAACGATTTTACGATTTAACGGAAGAACAATACCCTCTAAACTGTTTATGCAGTATTGATTATCATAAGGCCAAAGGAAGAGAAGAATATTTACCTGTTACTTTAGAAGTTCGGCAGAATAAGCTATACGCTCGGCCTTTGCTAGTAAAATCTGGGTTAATTTCGGGCTTTGCTAAAGCCTACGGATACATAATAATAGGCAGAAATCTGGAAGGTATCAAAGCAGAACAGCAGGTTTTAGTATATCAATTTTAAAAAGGGTGAAATTTATGGAGAGTAAAAACATTTATTTATCTAATATAGAAATTAATGAGGCTATAAAACTCTTTTTTAGCGAGGTTAAAATAGTAGGTAGAAGCCAATTGATAAAAACAGAGGATGCATTAGACAGAGTTACCTATAAGCCTGTTTATGCAGCAATATCATCACCCTTTTATAATGCTGCTGCAATGGACGGAATTGCCACGAAAAGTAGCTTAACAGAAGAGGCTAATGAAAATAATCAGATTATTTTGAAAAAAAATGTAGATTATGTTGTTGTTGATACTGGCGATCCTATCCCTAAGGATTTTGATGCAGTAATAATGGTAGAGGATTTGATTAAATACGACGAAAATCACGTGAAAATTTACAGTGCTGCTACGCCATGGCAGAATATTAGGCCCATTGGTGAGGATATTATTGAAAACCAACTTATCATTCCCTCAAAGCATAAAATTAGACCAGTTGATATTGGGGCAGTTATAGCAGGTGGTGTTAACCAGATTGAAGTATATGGCAGACCCGTGGTGGGAATTATCCCTACGGGCACAGAAATCGTAGATCCTGGTGAAAAATTGGCAGAAGGAAATATTATCGATTTTAATTCAAGGGTTTTTGCAAACCAAATTAAAGAATACGGTGGCATACCTCGAAGATATCCAATTGTTAAGGATGATTACGGACAAATAAAAACTGCTGTAGCCAAGGCAATTGAAGAGTGTGACCTGCTTTTAATTAATGCTGGCTCTTCAGCTGGGAGAGAGGACTATACATCCGCAGTTATAGGGGAATTAGGGCAGGTTTTGGTCCATGGAATTGCTATCAAACCTGGCAAACCAACTATCTTAGGTAAGATTCAGGGAAAGCCTGTGCTGGGCATTCCAGGGTATCCAGTTTCAGCATATTTTGTCATGGAATATATAGTTAAAAAAATAGTAGCAGAGTTTATCAATGTAGAGTTAGAACCTAAGACAAAAACCAAAGCTGTTTTAAGCAAACGATTAATGTCTTCTTTAAAATACCACGAATTTGTAAGGGTTAAATTAGGTTGCGTTGCTGATAAAATTATTGCCGCCCCATTAAACAGAGGTGCTGGTGTAACTATGTCTCTTGTAAATGCTGATGGTATTTTGGAAGTACCTCAAAATATTGAGGGCATTGAGGGTGGAACAACAGTAGATGTAACTTTACTAAGGCCAAAACGAAAGATAAAAAACACCATACTTTCCATTGGCAGCCACGATCCCATTATGGATTTGCTCGCTAATTTGTTGCATGAGCAGAGTCCTTTTTCCCTAGCAAGTACTCATGTTGGCAGCTTTGGAGGAATCTTAGCCCTTCGAAATGGTGAGTGCCATTTAGCCCCAATTCATTTATTAGATTCTCAATCTGGAGAATATAATATAAGCTTTATCCAAAAATATTTACCGAAACAGGAAATATGTTTGCTTAAATTTGTCAAAAGGGTTCAAGGATTAATTGTGGCAAAAAATAATCCCCTAGGCATTAAGAAAATTGCAGACCTGTGCAGAAGAGAAATTAGATTTGTTAACCGCCAAAGGGGATCAGGAACTAGAATTCTATTGGATTATCAGCTTGAGAAGCTAGGTATTATGCCCGAGCAAATCAATGGCTATGATAGAGAAGATTATACCCATTTAGGTGTTGCTGCTAAAATTGCAGCTGGGGATGCAGATTGTGGCTTAGGGATATATTCTGCTGCCCAAATTATGGGCCTTGAATTTGTTCCTCTCTGGAACGAAGAATATGATTTAGCCTTGCCTAAGGAGAATCTTAATTTAGCAATGATTCAAAAAATCATTGAAGTGATGAAGCTTCATAAATTTAAGACAGAAATCGAAAAAATTGGTGGATACGATACTAGTGAGCTATGCAAAATTATTTATTTAGGAGAATGAATAATGCTAGATCAATATGGCCGAGAAATAAATTATCTAAGAGTTTCTTTAACTGATAGGTGCAATTTAAGATGTATTTACTGTATGCCACCAGAAGGTATAGAAAAGAAAAAACATGAAGATATTTTAAGATTCGAAGAGTTTGAAAAAATTATTAGAGCATCTGCAGCTTTAGGTGTTAAAAAAGTTAGATTCACTGGGGGAGAACCTTTAGTAGTAAAAAATGTAGAACATTTAATTGCTAAAACTGCTGAAATTAACGGTATTGAAGACATTGGGTTGACTACTAATGGAATTTTACTTTACGATTTAGCAAAAGAGCTTAAAAAGGCGGGCCTGAAAAGGATTAACCTTAGTTTAGATACTTTAAATACTGAAAAATATAAGGTGATCACGAGAGGAGGAAATTTAAAACATGTTATTAAAGCTTTAGATTATTGTCTGAAGCTTGGCTATAATCCAATCAAAATTAATACTGTTTTACTGAAAGGTATAAATGATAAGGAAATAGCTGATTTTATCAACTTAACAAAATTTTATCCTGTTAGCGTGAGATTTATTGAACTAATGCCCATTGGTGAAGCCAGTAGCTTAAAAGAATCTATAATGACTTGTGCAGAAATAAAAGCTTCTTTTTCTGCACTGGTGCCTTTAAAAGATGATGCAGGTGGTGTTGCCAAGTTATATCGTACTAAGGGCGGCATAGGTACCATTGGTTTAATTAGTCCCCTAAGCTGTAAATTCTGCAGCAACTGCAATAAAATTCGTTTAACTTCAATAGGATCCATTAAACCTTGTTTACATTCAAATGAAGAAATAAACTTAAAAAATAATATTAGCAATAACCTTTATTTAATTCAACAGTTAAAAAAGGCTATTTTTCAAAAACCTAAAGAGCATCATTTAAGTAAAAGCAATAATAGTCAATCTCAAAAAATGATGTTTCAAATTGGAGGATAGAATGGAATTAATACATATTAACCAAGAGGGCAGAGCAAAAATGGTGGATGTAAGCGCAAAGGATTCAACGGCAAGGGAAGCTGTTGCTTTTGCCAGTGTCCATCTGAAAAGAGAGACTTTAGAAAGAATATCTAATGGTAAAATCAAGAAAGGAGATGTATTAGCAGTTGCCCAGGTAGCAGGGATTATGGGGGCGAAAAAAACTTCGGAAATAATACCAATGTGTCATCCTCTAATGCTATCAGGGTGTGACCTTAGTTTTCAATTGGATTTTGCAAATAATAAGATAGATATAACCTCCACAGTCAAGAATGTGGGACAAACAGGAGTAGAAATGGAAGCTTTGACAGCTGCCTCCATAGCTGCACTGACTATTTATGATATGTGCAAGTCTATTGATAGAGAGATGACAATTAAGAATATTATGTTAGTTAAAAAAAGCGGAGGAAAATCAGGGTTATTCGAAAGGGGATTGTCCGATGGCGAAAGTAGTGGCAGTGAACATAAGTGAACAAAAAGGTGTGCCCAAATGGCCTATTGAAGAAGGTTTTTTTGAAGTAGAACATGGCTTAGTAGGTGATGCCCATGCCGGAAATTGGAAGAGACAAGTCAGCTTTTTAGGTAAGGAAAGTATAGATAAAATGAAGGATTTAGGTTTAGATGGGTTTTGCACTGGTAAATTTGCAGAAAATATTACAACAGAAGGTATAAATTTATATCAACTGCCTGTAGGCACTAGACTCCAAGTAGGTGAAACGGAAATGGAGGTTAGCCAAATTGGCAAAGAATGTCATAAAGGATGCGCTATCAGAGAGCAGGTTGGGGAATGTATCATGCCTAAAGAAGGTATTTTTGCAAGGGTTATTAAATCAGGTAAAGTAAGAACCGGAGATGAGATTAAGGTTTTAGGAGCGGATTAATGGACGGATACTCTAAAAATTTATTGTCTTTAAGTGCTGAGGAAAACAAAAAAACTTAGAAAATGTTGAGTTTGTGTAGTAGGTTGCGGAGGCATTGGCGGCTATGTTCTAGAAATGTTGGGGAGATTGGGTGTAGGTTTCATTACTGTAATTGACAGCCCAAAGTAACCGCTGCTCAGGCTAGGATGTCTTCCGTTAATTCAAAGGTAATTTTGCAAGGTTTAATGGTAGACATAAGTGAAGGAAATGTGCTAGATGTTTTAAAAGGACAAGATGTTATTGTTGACGCAGTAGATAATATTAAAACTAGATTCGTCTTACAAAAGGCTGCAGAAGAATTAAATATTCCTCTTGTTCATGGAGCTATAGGATGTTGGTATGGCCGGATTATAACTGTGCTGCCCGGTGAAAAGACTTTAAATAAAATATACAAAAAAGATGGGGACCACCTTTCTCGTAACTTCATTTTTATTTTTCCAGATAACTCATGTTTTATTATAAAATAAGCAGCATTCTAACTGGACATACTAGGAAGAGTTTAAAAAATAAAAAAGGTGGTAGAATGTAATGCAGGATGATCTTAAGGTGCAAAGAAAGGTTCGCGAGATCTTAAATAATGATAAAAATTTGCGTAATTATAATTTACATGCTGATGTAGTTCAAGGAAAAATACTATTGCAAGGTGTTGTAGATACTTTAGCTGATAAACAGCAGGCTGCAAGGCTTTTACAGCAAATCCCCGGTGTGCAGGACGTAGAAAATGCAGTTGCAATTAGTACTGATGGTGCTATTAGGGAAGAGGACGTTTATAAAGAAGTAGAAGAAGAGTTAAAAATAGACCCAAGAGTAGATTTATATCATGTAGGAATAGGAAATGTTGATTCTAAGGGCACTGTAATACTTAAGGGTCATACTGATAACCCGGAACAAATAAATGCTGCTATAGAGGCGGCCTCCAAAGCAAGAGGTGTTACGAGAGTTATCAATCAAGTTGAAACAGGCAGCGAGGAACTAAGTTTAAAGGACATTTTTCATTCCCAAGTTAATAATGATAAGGACTAAAACCACGAAGAAATTTGTGGTTTTTTTATTTTAACCTTTAGGCATTTGGATACCATGACAATTCAACGCATTTATCGTAAACGATTAAATTTTGATGAAACGTTAGAAATCATTTATCAAAATAGCGGAACACAATTTGATTCCTACTTAGCGGAAATATTCATTAATATTTGGCATTATAGTTAAATGAATATTTAAATCTGCTATAATAATTGTATAAACTAGAAGATATTAAAAATCATGGAGTTATAAATATGTTTAATCTAGTATTGATAATAATCGGTTTAGTCGCAGGTACATTAAGTGGTTTATTCGGCATTGGGGGAGGAATTATTATTATTCCGGCTCTAATGTATTTTTGTGGTTTTGACCAGTTTAAAGCTCAAGGAACTTCCTTAGCCATTTTACTTCCCCCAGTTGGAATTTTAGCTTTTTTAGAATATTATCGAAAAGGCAATGTAGATATAAAAGCAGCTATTCTAATTTGTGTAGCAGTTCTAATAGGATCTATGTTAGGTGCTAAAATTGTTCATCAACTTCCAGTTACCATTTTAAAAAAAGGATTTGCCTTGTCTTTACTAT
This sequence comes from Bacillota bacterium LX-D, assembly GCA_031628995.1. Lineage (NCBI taxonomy): Bacteria > Bacillati > Bacillota > Bacillota bacterium LX-D. The sequence goes on from JAVLUO010000004.1 coordinate 125,570, forward strand.
TCGTTGCAGCTAAAATGTTTTTTAGCAAGTAAGATGACTTAATTAATATATTTTGGCAATAAACCTCTAAAGTTATTTGGAGGTTTATTTTTTGTGCGCCCAGCATGGGCGCTTGCTCGTCGGTGAAAGTCCGATACGGGGGTTGATAGTGCCAACCGTTAGCCTAAGACAAGGGTGAGCATCTTGCAGGTACTTCTGCCCCTCCTGCCGCAAAACTATTTCTCTCTTACCGACCTTCCTGTTACCTGAGTTTCTAGCCGGCTAGCTACAAAAAAACATTATGAGGAGTAAGAAAAAATGGATGAAAAAGCAAGAGAAGCAATTGCCCTATTTCGTTACGGACTAATTGACCCATTTTGAATGGACAAGTTGCAAGCCAGAAAGATTATCTCGCCCAAATCGCCAGTCACCCCCACGATGTGCCTCGCTACGGCTTAAAAGAATTTGCCCCCAAGACAATAGAATTTTGGGTTATGCAGTTAGTAGCCCAGGCTGGCAGGGAATATATATTGCGTGCTTATTTTAAAAAAATTGGGGTTACTTGTCTAGTAATTATGATTATATAATTTGCAACACCAATTATTCCATTGGGGTTATTAACCAAAATGTATTTGTAGCATCCAGTGCAATTATTATTGTAACGGATGTAGGCCTTATGAAGGAAAGCTTTTTTAATAATTTAAACATTAAGTACGTTGCTTATTATTTCAATTAAAAAGGCAAATAAACTTATCATAAAATAGTACTAGAAACAATATTTTCTTAACCTGGAGAAACAGCTTTATTTAAGATATAATTTATCTAAATCATCTGAATTGTCAGAATTTGTTTTACAAATTTGGTCTAAAATTGTTGCTTTAAGATTGGACCGTTGATTACTAAAATATGTTAGGCGGTGATAAAGTGGAACAAGTTGTTGTTTTGGGTGGCGGACTTGCAGGATGTACTACAGCATTAGAATTAGCCAATCTGGGGTTCGAAGTAATTTTAGTAGAGCAATCCGATAGGCTTGGGGGGAAGGTCCGAGATTATGGCTGTAAGGCATCAGGTAAATGCAACAACTGCGGGTTATGTTTAAGCCAAGGTTTATGGAAAGCAGTTGAGGCTAACTCAAAAATTGATCTTAGGTTAAAGCATAAACTAATCGAAGTGACGGGGGAGTATCCGAATATCCAAATTAACATTGAGGGTCCCCAAGGGAGTGAACAAATAAGCAATATTACCAGTCTAGTAGTAGCAGTAGGTTTTGAATTCTCAAGCTTGTCCTGCGCTCAACTTGAAGTTGAACCTGGAAGTAAAATAATAACTGGCAGTCAATTAGAAAAGATTGCCAAAGATCGTAGCTTAGATGCTTTTTTTGAAGATCCGCCGAGGACTATTGCATTTATCCAATGTTTTGGCTCAAGGAATATAAAAGAAAGAGCCACATATTGCTCCAAGGTTTGCTGCGGTTACTCGACTCGCCTGGCACTAGCTATTAAAAAATTGCATCCTGAAACAAAGATTACTTTCTTTTATATGGATTTACAACAAGTTAAAAAGGGCAATTATTTCGATGAGCTAGTGCAGGAAGGCATTGAATTTATAAAATGTCGTCCGGTAAGTATAAATAAAGGCGAACCAGATTTCATTCTTTATGAACATCCAGGAAAAACTGGGCTGCAGCGATTAGAGACTGATTTAACAGTTTTAACAGAGGGTATTAGGCCTTCTGCCTCAACTGAAGAACTTGCAGAACTTTGTCAATTGGCTGTCGACCAAAAGGGGTTCTTAAAAACTATTAAGGATAGTGCAAAAACAGGAATATACGTCGTAGGTTGTGCCAAAGGACCTGCCAAAATAGAGGAAACTTATAGTGAAGCCTTGTTAACAGCTCGTAAAATCGCAGCCCAAAGTAATTTGCAATTTAAGACAGTTGCTGAATCCGGCTTAAAAGAAATAGAGGGGGCGGAGGCGGTTCTATGAAAATAGCAGTTATTGGTAGTTATAAGATACCAAATAAAGTTGTTGAAAAACTGCAGTCCTATGGTTTAACTCCTATTTTGGTTGATCATGAGGAAAAAATCACTAGTTTAAAGGGAGAAAAAAGAGATTTTGTACTTAATTTTATTTCTAACTCTGCACAAAAATCAGAAAGAGTAGATTATGTATTATATTTAAATAAGCCTACAACAATTCTTACAGAACATAATTATGCCGCAAAGGGCAGTCAATGTCCAATTGTATTTCTTTTAGACTATTCAAGTGAATCTCCTGATTATATAACTCAAATGGCCTTAAAAGCAGCTTTAAAATATTCTGAAGAAAAACAAAAAGTCTATTATCTAGCTCGCTTGATGAAAACAGCATCTGCTGGCTATGAAGAACTTTATAGAGAAGCAAGAAAAGCTGGAGTTGTTTTTATTAAATACCAGCAAGTCGAATTTGAAGAATTGGCTAATAACTGTGTAAAATTAACGGCTTGGGATGATTATGGGGAAATATGTTTCCCTCAAGCTTATTTGATAATAGCCCAAGCTAATTTACCTAATAATGATGCAGAAACTATTGCTAAAAAGCTGCGTTTAAAGGTTGACGATCAAGGAATTCTTTCCGAAGAAAAATTTTATTTATACCCGGTTCTGACCAACAGAAAAGGGGTATTTGTTCTAGATTTTCAGGGAGATTCCTTGGAGTGGAGCCGTTGCGAACAGCAACTGGAACAGATTTGGGCGGAAATATGTAAGGATATTAACAGCCCTTCTAATGAAGAACATGTTTTAATTGATGCAGAAAAATGTGCTTTTTGCTATACGTGCTATCGTGTTTGTCCTCACGGTGCCATGACCCCTGATCTTGATAAAGCTGCCATGAAAAATTTAACAGAAGCGTGTTCCGGCTGCGGCCTATGTGCTGCTTTTTGTCCGGCAAACGCCATAAAATTGGCTAATGGCTGCGATAAGAATTCGATAGCTGAAAACTGTACAATTTTCAGTTGTAAAAATTCGGCCCAGACAGCTCTAGAAGAAGCAGGCATTAAGAATTATGTACCTTTAGCTTGTGGCAGTGAACTTTCAGAAAATATAATACTTGAGGCTTTACGAAAAACCAAAAAGGTGCTAATAGCTGTTTGTGTTGATGAAGCTTGCCGTCACTTTGAAGGGAAAAATCATGCTGGTAATGTAGTTAAAAATGTTCAGGCAATGTTGAAAGCAGCTGGTATGGATGAAAACGGAGTTGCTCTGATCGAACTTTCCCCGGCTATGGGAGCTGGAGTTAGTAAATTTCTTAAGCCTAGCATTTAAAGGCAATTCAAAAAATAGTTGCTAGTTAGAAAATAATGCAAATATTTTAGTTTAGAAAGGAGTACTTGCCTGTGATTGTAGCGGAGCAAAAACCCATTGAAGAGATTATTCAATCTCTAGAGGGTTATAGTAACATCATACTTGCAGCATGTGGAACGTGTGTAACTGTGTGCATGGCTGGCGGGGAAAAAGAAGCGCTTGATTTGGCAGCATTGTTATCCGCAAGAAGCAGTGAGCAAAAGCACGATATTAATATCCAAGTAATTGCTCCTAAAAGGCAATGTGATAGTGAATTTTTAGAGGAATTCGGTACTCAAATTGAACAAGCAGATGTCGTATTATCTATGGCTTGCGGTGCAGGAGTTCAATTCATGGCTCAAATTTTCCCTGAGAAAATAATACTGCCTGCCTTAAATACAAAGTTCATTGGTGTGACACAGGATGTTGGTATTTGGACGGAAATGTGCCAAGGCTGTGGCGACTGTATTTTAGAAAAAACTGGGGGAGTATGTCCAGTAGCACGTTGTTCTAAAAGTAACTTCAATGGCCCCTGTGGTGGCTCTGAAAATGGCAAATGTGAAGTTAGTCCTGACATAGACTGTGGATGGCAGCTTATTTATAACCGTTTGAAAAAGATAGGTAAGTTAGAAAATCTTTATGAAATTATAGAACCCAAAAATTGGAGCACCAGTCGAGATGGAGGACCTAGACGAGTCGTAAAGGAGGCAGGTGAATAATGGTAGATAAAAGCAGACTACAGCAGCTTTTAGAAGCAGGACATTTTACTGTAACTGCTGAAGTTGGTCCGCCTATGAGCGCCGATGCGGAAAACGTACGACAAAAGGCTCGTGAGTTAGTGAATATTGCCGATGCGGTAAATGTAACAGACAATCAAACAGCTATTGTCCGTATGTCAAGTATAGCTGCGGCATATCTTTGCTTGCAGGAAGGCATTGAACCTATTGTCCAAATGACTTGTCGTGACCGTAACCGTATTGCTATCCAAAGTGATTTGCTTGGGGCTTCAGCATTAGGGTTGAAAAATTTATTGTGTCTGTCAGGAGACCACCAAGTGTTTGGCAATCACCCTCAGGCCAAGAATGTTTATGACATTGATTCTATTCAATTAGTACAATCATTAAGAAAACTAAGAGACGATAAGGTTTTTATTAGTGGCACTCAGAGTAAAAAGCCTGCTGAATTTTTCTTAGGTGTAGCGGCTAACCCATTTGGAGAGCCTGAAGAGCTGCAAATGATTCGCTTACATAAGAAAATTGCGGCAGGTGCACAGTTTATTCAAACTCAGGCTATTTATGATATTGAAAAATTTGCTAAATGGATGGAAGTTGTTAGAGCTGCTGGTTTGCATAAAAAAGCATATATCTTAGCTGGGATAATTGTTAATAAATCAGTAAAATCACTAGAAATGACTCAAAAGGTTGCAGGTGTATATGTTCCTGATAATTTAATTACTAGAATGAGAAATGCCGCAGCCAGCGCTGGACCGGATGCTCCTGCTGCTGAAGTGAAAAAAGCGGTTGAAGCAGAAGGCGTTGAAATTGCTTTAGACTTAATTAAAGGATTGCAAAAAATTGAAGGCGTTCATGGTATTCATATTATGGCCGTAGGCTGGGAAAGTATTGTACCAGAAGTAGTTAAAAGAGCAGGACTACTGCCAAGGCCTATACCAGAAGAGGTTAAGAAAGAAATGACAAATCAGAGGGAGGGAGAATAATGCCTGCCGAGTTGAAAGATCGAATTGCTTTAATGCCCGGAGGGGAACAAGTTAATTTATGTTTTTTGTGTGGAACCTGTACGGCGGGATGCCCTGTTAGTCTTTTGGATCCTGATTATAATCCCAGAAAAATTATGCGGATGATTTCATTGGGTATGGAAAAAGAATTATTATCGTCTCCGGAACTATGGTTATGCAGCCAATGTCATATCTGTGTGGCGCATTGCCCGCAAGATGTGCGTTTTGCCGATGTTATGCGGGTTCTACGCCAAATGGCTTTGGAACAAGGTTATGTTACGGACGAATTTGTTCAGGAATTTAATCAACTAGAAGATGAGATTAAGAAGCAACGGATTAACAAAATTCGCGAATTTATCAACAATAATCGAAGTGTGATTATGCAAAAAGTTGAGTAGCGATAAAACACTTAAGGAGGATACAATGAAAAAGCCAGTACTTGTTTTAGGAGGCGGAATTGCTGGAATCCAGGCTTCTTTGGATCTGGCTGAAATGGGAGTACCTGTTTTTCTAGTTGAAGAAGGACCAAGCATTGGCGGCAGAATGGCTCAGCTTGATAAAACATTTCCTACTAATGATTGTTCTGCTTGTATTTTAGCTCCTAAAGTTACATCTTGCTATAATCACCCATTAGTTAAAACGTTTACATGGAGCGAACTAACAGAAATTCAAGGGGAAGCACCTAATTTCAAGGCGATAGTCAGGAAAAAAGCGCGTTTTGTCAATGAAGATAAATGTATAGGTTGTAATGCCTGTACTACAAAATGTCCAATTGATGCCAAAAGTGAATTTGAAATGGGAATAGGAACAAGACACGCTGTTTACAAGCCTTATGCGCAAGCCGTCCCTAATAAAGTTGTCATCGATAAAAAAGGTACTTCGCCATGCTCTATTAATTGCCCAATTTATTTAAATGCCCACGGAATGGTTTCATTAACGGCCAAAGGGAGAATGGAAGAAGCATTGCAGCTTGCTAGGCAGATAACTCCATTTGTAGCAGTACTAGGTCAAGTTTGTGATGGATCTTGTGAAAGCAACTGTTATCGCCAGCATGTTGATGAAGCTATTGATATTTCATCTGTGGAAAAACTTTTAGTTCTTAATGAAAAACAGCAAGGGAAAACGCCAAAATTACCAGTAGCAAAAGAACAAAAAGATGAGTCTATCGCAGTAATTGGGGCAGGACCGGCTGGACTTAACTGTGCATATCAATTAGCCCTTAAAGGCTATAATGTGACAGTATTGGAAACTGAGTCCCAACCAGGAAGGATGCTTAACTCTGAAATTAGTGGTAAAAATCTGGACAAAGAACTTTTGGGCTATGAACTGCAGTTAATTGAAAGTTTGGGAGTAGATATACGTTGTGGACAGTCTCTGAAAAATGATTTAAGTCCTAGTCAACTAACAGAACAAGGTTATAAGGCAATATTTGTGGCAATGAGCAAGGATGAGCTAGAGAAATTAAGCGGCCTTGATCAACCTAATGTATTTATATTCGAAGAAGTAGAAAGTGTTATTGAAAATATTGCTCAAGGTAATAAAGTGGCAAAACAAATAATTAATTTCTTAACAGGCGACGATTTGCCTCTTGAAAAAGAAATGTTGCCTCAAGTTCCAGTGAGCAAAGTTAATTTAAAACAAAAAACATCTCCTTCATTATTAAAGGATAAATTAAATAGTTTCAACCAATTGAAGGTAGATGAAATATCCGAAATTTTGCAGAAGGAAGCAGGCAGGTGCCTTAATTGTGCAGGTTGTTCTGAATGCCGTGCCTGTGAACGTGTTTGTGCCCCTAAAGCTATTTGGCACGAACAAAGAGATGAGATGGTTGAGTTATCAGTATCTTCTGTAATCTTAGCTTCCGGATACGAAACAGTAAAAAATATTCCAGTTGAATGGGGCTATGGAGCTTTTCCCAATGTGGTTACAAGTTTAGAGTATGAACGTATACTTTGTGCTTCAGGTCCATTCCAAGGTCACGTGCAACGTCCGTCAGACGGAAAACCGCCAGTTAGAATTGCGTTTATTCAATGTGTAGGATCAAGGGATCATCAGTGTGAACGAGATTATTGCTCGGCTGTTTGCTGTATGTATGCAGTTAAAGAAGCTGTCATTACGAAAGAACATTTACCTAGTGTTCAAGATATCGATATATATTATATGGATATGAGAGCTTATGGTAAAGATTTTGAAAGATATATTGAAAACGCCAAGGAAAAATATGGAATTGGGTTTATTAGAAGCCGTGTAGCGGAAGTAGCAGAAGATAAGCAAACCAGCGATATGATTTTAAAATATACAGATGAAGAAGGTCGCCTCTCGACTGCTCAGTATGATTTAGTTGTACTTTCAGTGGGAATGGAAGGGAACAAAGATATTCTTCCCGTTTTAGAAAAAACAGGAGTTAAAACTGATGGGGCAGGATTTTGTTGGATTAATGAGGTAAATCCTCCAGGAACAACGGTGGATGGAATCTTTTCCTGCGGCGTCTTAGCTGGTCCTAAAGACATTCCAGAAACGGTTATAGAAGCTAGTGCTGCTGCTTCAGCTGCTGCCCAACTGGCTGGAGCTAATGAAGTAGAGCGTCAACAATACGAGAATTATTTTAAACAACCGCCTGAACCTGTTTTGCAGGATGTTTCCAGAGAGCCACTTAGAATTGGTGTTTTTGTCTGCAGCTGCGGAACAAATATTGGTGGTTATGTAGATGTAAAAGCTGTTGCCCAATATGCTAAAACATTGCCCTTTGTAGAGTACACCAAGGATAATATTTATTCTTGTTCCCTTGATACACAAAAAGCAATGGCAGATCGGATTAAGAAAAATAAATTGAATAGGGTAGTGGTAGCTTCTTGTACACCTCGTACCCACGAGCGTCTCTTCCAGGAAGTATTGGCTAGTGCTGGTTTAAATCCCTATTTGCTTACTATGGCTAATATCAGGGAGCAGTGTTCATGGGTTCACATGAATAACCCCGATCTGGCAACGGAAAAAGCTAAAGATTTAGTTCGGATGGCAGTAGGTAAAGTAACTTATGCCAAACCCTTGAGTAAGCAAAAAATTAGTGTTACAAAGTCTGGTCTAGTAATTGGTGGCGGTATTGCTGGAATGACTGCAGCCTTGGAAATCGCTGGTATGGGTTACCCAGTAACCATAGTAGAAAGAAATAGCCAATTAGGTGGAAATGCTCTTTGGAAATTTAAAACTGCAAAGGGTCGCCGAATTAGTAGCTTGCTTCAAAAATTACAAAGTAGGATTGCTAATAATTCCAATATCCGAGTTTTGTTAAACAGCGAGATTGTCAGTATTGATGGTTATGTAGGCAATTTTAAAACCTTAATCAAAAGCGGAGATTTAGAGCATGAAATAAACCATGGGGTTATAGTAGTAGCCACCGGAGCTGGAAATTATAGCACATCAGACTATCTTTATGGCCAACACCCAATGGTAATCACTCAAAAAGAGTTAGAGGAATTAGCAACCTCTGGCGAACTGGAAAACTATTTAGCTGAACACCATATTAAAAATGTTTCCATGATTCAATGTGTCGGTTCTCGCGAACCAGAGCATCCTTACTGTAGCAGAGTTTGTTGTAACCAAGCTCTAAACAATTCTTTAATGCTCAAAGAAAAAGATCCAGAACTAAATATTTCAGTCCTATATAGAGACATTCGTTCTTACGGTGAAAATGAGCTGCAGTACCGCAAAGTACGTAAAGCTGGAGTTCAGTTCATTCGCTTCGAAGCGGAGTCAAAACCAAAAGTTGAAAAAACAGAAGATGGTTTAACAATTACAGTCCAAGAACCTCTTTTAGACCAGGAGCTAAAGTTAAACGTAGATTTGATTGTTCTAAGTACTGCTACTGTACCTAACGTAGAGGAAAATCGCCGCTTAGCTCAAATGCTTAAGGTACCTTTGAATCAGGATGGATTTTTCTTAGAAGCCCATGCTAAATTAAGACCTGTTGACTTTGCTACGGAAGGTGTATATGTCTGCGGATTAGCACACGCTCCTAAATCCATGAAAGAGAGTATGACCCAGGGTAAAGCGGCAGCTGCTAGAGCAGCAACGGTTATTGCCAAGGATTATTTGGAGACTGAAGGAACAATCGCTCAGGTTGATGAAGCTTATTGCACGGGCTGTGGAACTTGTGTGAAAGTTTGTGCTTACGGTGCCATAAATGTTGAGGAAATAGTGAAACGTAATGGAACAATTAAGAAAGCTGTGGTTAATTCTGCTTTATGTAAAGGTTGTGGAACCTGTGCGGCAACTTGTCGTTGTGGAGCAGTAGACATCAATGGTTTTTCTGACCGCCAGGTTTTATCAGAAGTTGAATCATTCCTAAAGCTAAGTTAAAGGGGTTAGGTAAGATGATAATGCAAACGAAACTCAAGCAGGAATTAAAACAACAAGAGACCTGGGAACCCAAGATAATTGCTTTTTTGTGCAATTGGTGCAGTTATGCTGGAGCAGATTTAGCCGGGACCGGTAGAATGCAATATCCAACGAATATAAGAGTCATTAGGGTACCATGTTCAGGAAGAATCAATCCATTGTATATAACTAAAGCTTTGGCAGACGGAGCAGATGGTGTATTGGTTTCAGGTTGTCACCCTGGAGATTGCCATTATCTTTCGGGAAACATGTATGCTAGAAGGCGTTTTACAATGTTAAAATATTTACTGGCTACAGCTGGTATCGAAGAAGATCGAGTACATTTCACTTGGGTATCAGCTTCAGAAGGTGTACGTTTTTCGGAAGTAATTAGCGAAGTTGTCCAAAGGGTCAAACAGCTTGGCCCTAACAAGATTTTAGGAGTGAAGGCAAATGAGCTTTGAAAAACAAAAAGAAGAAATGGTTCGTATTTGCCACGAAATTTGGGAAAAGGGTCAAGCTGAGCTTATATTAGGCTTTGGAGTTAACGAAGCAGCAGAATTTGCGACCCCTCTATTTGTTAGGAATAAAGATGATATAGGAAAACTAATATGGGATGGATCCTGTTCTCCAAATTTAGCTAAATACGTTTTGGCAAAAAAAGAAAAAGTAGCTATTGTAGCTAAGCCTTGTGATATTCGTGCTTTGGTAATGTATATGATAGAGAAGCAAATTACCAGGGATCAAGTAATAATAATTGGGATGGAATGCCCTGGAATGCAGAATGGCGATAATGAGTTACATCCTTGGTGCGCTGAATGTAAGGTTCATGTCCCACCTATTTATAATTATCTTATCAAATCGGAGAACTTGGTTGAGCAAAAGAAAATGGAAGAGCCGCAAAACTCAGAGACATCTAATGCTAATCTGGAAGCCAACCTGCAACGTTTGCAGGCGGAATTAAAAAAATGTATTATGTGTTTTTCTTGCCGACAAGCATGTTATGGATGCTATTGTACCACCTGCTTTATGGACAGGAATATTCCTAATTGGCAGCCTAATGAATTAGATATGGGTGCTAAATTAAATTTTCATCTGGGGCGTTTTATGCATCTTGCCGGACGCTGTGTTGAGTGTGGAGCATGTGAAAGAGTGTGCCCCTCCGGGGTAAAAATAAGATATATTATTAAGGATTTAACAGATTTTTGTGAAAAAGTCTATGGATATCAGGCAGGGCTAGATCCTAACGAAGTTCCAGTCCTGACAGCTTTCGAACAAAATGATAAGGAATTTGGCTTCCTGGGGGGTGAAAAATTTGGAAACATCAAAGGCTCAAAATGCTGCGATAAAGCTGTTGGATAAAAACAAGATAGGCCAACTTCTAGAAAAATGGATGGGATCTTATAATTTAATTGCTCCGGCTAAAGAAGGCGAAGTCTTGACATTCCAGGAAGTTGGTAACAAAAATGACATTATTATAAACGATGATTTGCCGTACAAATCCCCAAAAGAAATTCTTTTTCCTAGAATCCAAAAAATCTTAAATTTCACCAGAGAAGGAGCCGACGAAATAGAACCTTCTAAACAAAAGAGACTTTTGTTTGGAGTCCGTCCTTGCGATTTAGAAGCATTAGGAGTCCTGGATGCGGTCTTAGGTAGCGGTAAGTACATTGATCCATACTATGTAAAGCTAAGAGAAAATACAATCATTGTTGGCTTAGGCTGTTTGAATGAAAAAGTTGGTTGCTTTTGCACCGAAAGGGGAATAGACAAGGGGTTTTCGGCAGCTTGCGATGTTTTTTTCGTAGATCGAGGGGATCACTACGAGATGACAGTATTAACTGAAAAGGGAGAATCGATTTTGTCTCCTTGCCTTGATCTGCTTCAGGAAGGTGGAGAAAAAGCAATTACTCCTGGCAATTTAGAGAGTAAGTTGGAAGTTAAAGCACCAGTGAAGGATTTATTTGATAAAGTCAACTGGGACCTGCTAACTGAGAAATGTCAGGGTTGCGGTATTTGTACTTATATTTGCCCTACCTGTCATTGCTTTGGGTTTAAGGACATCCGCGAAGAAGACTCTGAGGCACGCTACCGTTTATGGGATAGTTGTATGTATCCTCAGTTTACTGCCCATGCTTCGGGACATAATCCCAGACCTTCTACGAAGGAACGTTATCGTCAGCGTGTACTCCATAAATATGTTTATATAAAAGAAAATACAGGGTTAACAGCATGTACTGGCTGTGGCCGCTGTATTAGGAGTTGCCCGGCTGGTATGAATATTAAATCCGTCGTTACGGAGATTATGGAGGAGTTATCATGAAAAATCCATATATAGCACAAAAGACGGAAATCATGGAAGTTATTGTTGAAACCTCATCTGATTTGGATGTTAGAACTTATAAACTCAAATTAGATGAAGGACAAGAAATGAAGTTTATGCCAGGCCAGTTTGTGGAATTATCAATACCTGGAATAGGGGAAGCACCTTTTGGTTTTTCATCTTCTCCTTTGGAAAGCTCACAAATTGAAGTTACTATTAAAAAAGTGGGCAGTGTTACAGAAGCCATTCATAATTTAAAACCGAAAGATAATTTATGGATTCGTGGACCTTTCGGCAATACCTTTCCAGTTAAGGAAATGGAAGGATCAGATATTTTTTATATTGCCGGAGGTTTAGGACTTGCTCCCTTACGTCCTTTAATACTTTATATGCTTCATGATACTAATCGGGCTAAATACGGGCAAATTCAAATGCTGCTTGCAGCCAGAAGCACCGGGGATTTTATTTTTAAAAGAGAATATGACGATTGGGCAAAATCTCCAAATACTAATTTGACGTTAACAATTGACCGGCCTGAAGAAGGTTGGCAAGGTCAAGTTGGATTTCCCCACATGCTTTTGCCAGAGATTAATTTTAATTATTCTAATGCTTATGTAGTTTTATGTGGGCCTCCAATTATGATTAAGGCCGTTGCAAGTAAACTTCAGGAGATGGGAGTTCCAACTGAAAAAATTGTGACAACCCTGGAAATGAGAATGACTTGTGGTGTCGGTAAATGCGGCAAATGTAATATTGGGCATCAATATGTATGCATAGATGGACCAGTCTTTTCCATGGCTCAGCTGGCTGAAATGCCTGATGAATACTAAATATATATGTGTGCAACACAATATGTTTGCTGAAAGGTGAAAAGGGCTAAGTACGACCTGCTAACCTTATTAAAAAAACGGTTAAACAAATAAGGAGGAGAAAAATATGGAAATTAAAAGCGATATTGAAATAGCACAAAGTGCGGAGATTAAGCCAATTGAAGAGATTGCGTCATCCTTAAATATTGATCGGAAGTACTTAGAGTTTTATGGGGATTATAAAGCTAAAATTAACTATAACATACTTAATGAAAAAAAAGATGTTCCAGATGGAAAATTGATATTGGTTACTGCTATTAACCCTACCCCTGCAGGCGAGGGGAAAACAACGACAACTGTTGGACTAGGCGATGCTTTAACAAAATTAGGTAAAAAAGTTGTCATTGCTTTAAGGGAACCATCTCTTGGACCAGTATTTGGTGTAAAAGGTGGAGCTGCTGGAGGAGGTTATGCGCAGGTAGTTCCAATGGAAGACATTAATTTACACTTTACTGGGGACTTCCATGCAATTGGAGCAGCTAATAATTTGCTGGCTGCCATGATTGATAACCATATCTATCAAGGTAATGAATTAGGAATAGATGCAAGAAAAATTACTTGGAGACGCTGCGTAGATATGAATGACCGGCAGCTGCGTTTCATCGTAGATGGTTTAAATGGTAAGACAAACGGTGTTCCAAGAGAAGATGGTTTTGATATTACTGTGGCATCTGAAGTTATGGCTATTCTTTGTTTGGCCAAGGATATTGACGATTTAAAGAAAAAATTAAGCAATATTGTTATTGGATATACACGTGATGATAAGCCTGTTACTGCTGGACAGTTAAACGCTCAGGGTGCAATGGCAGCACTATTAAAAGATGCCCTTAAACCTAACTTAGTTCAAACTCTGGAACATACACCTTCATTTGTCCATGGTGGACCATTTGCGAACATTGCCCATGGCTGTAACAGCATAATGGCCACTAGAATGGCACTAAAATTAGGAGATTATGTTGTAACAGAAGCCGGCTTTGGTGCTGACCTAGGAGCTGAAAAATTCCTCGATATTAAATGTCGTATAGCTGATCTCAAACCATCTGCTGTTGTAATTGTTGCTACGGCTAGGGCTTTGAAACACCACGGCGGTGTACCGAAAAATGAATTAAATACAGAAAACTTAGAGGCATTAGCTAAGGGAATTCCAAACTTATTAAAACATATTGAAAACATTACGGTTAAATTTGGTTTACCTGCAGTGGTGGCAATTAATCGCTTCCCAGTGGATACAGAAGCAGAGCTTAAATTAATTGAAGATAAATGCCGGGAATATGGCGTAAATGTAGCACTTTCCGAAGTTTGGGGTAAAGGCGGCGACGGCGGTATAGAGTTAGGCAAAGAAGTATTGCGTTTAATTGAGGAAGAAGAAAACAAATTCCAATTTATCTATCCTTCCGAAATGCCAATTAAACAAAAAATTGAAGCAATAGCTGAAAAAGTATATGGTGCAGACGGGGTTGACTTTGATTTAGCCGCCCTGAGGGAAATTGAACGCTTAGAGAGTATTGGATTTGCAGATTTCCCCATTTGTATGGCTAAGACTCAATATTCATTCTCTGATGACCCAAGAAGGTTAGGCTGGCCTAAAGGATTCCGTTTAACAGTACGGCAAGTTAAAGTGTCAGCAGGTGCAGGATTTATAGTAGTACTTACTGGTGACATTATGACAATGCCTGGCTTGCCGAAAGTACCTTATGCCGAAAAGATTGATGTAGATAACTTTGGTAAAATAGCAGGTCTATTCTAATTAAATTTATTGGTCATCTGCCATTTATACTAGGGCAGGTGATCAATAGTTTTTAGCTTTATAAAAAGGAGGCTAGTTCTGTGGTTGAGGTAATTGATGTTAAAAGTATGGCTGCTAAATTAAAAGAAGAACTTACACAAGAAGTGGCAAGCTTAAAAGATAAAGGTATTGTTCCTAAAATGGTAACAATAATTGTTGGTGATGATGCTGCTTCAAAGGTATATGCTCAATCCAAAGGGAAAATGGCCATGAAGCTTGGAATCGACTGCGAGCTAATAGAACTTCCTGCTTCAGCGACCCAGGAGGAAGTTGAGAAAACTATAATTGGATTTAATAACAATACTAATGTGCATGGTATCATGCTGGAATTGCCCTTGCCAGCACATATCCGCAGGGAAAAAATTGTAGAGCTTATTTCTCCTGTAAAAGACGTTGATGGAGTAAATCCTTTAAATAAAGGATATTTATTAAGCGGCGGGGCAGGATTGTTTCCTGCTACACCACAAAGTTGTATGGAAATACTTCACCTGATGGGGATTAACTTAAAAGGGAAAGAAGTTGTTTTGGTTGGCTGCGGAGAAACTGTTGGTAAACCATTATCATTTCTTTTACTTAGAGAAAATCCTACACTAACTTTATGTCATGAGTTTACGGTTGATTTAAGTTCACATACTAAAAATGCTGATATTGTCATTTCTGCTGCAGGCTGTGCTAAATTAATTAAAGGAGATATGTTAAAGCAGGGCGCTATTTTAATTGATGTAGGTATTAATAAATGTGCTGATGGAATCTGTGGTGATGTAGATTTCGAAAGCGTAAAAGAAGTGGCTGGTGCATTAACACCAGTGCCTGGAGGCGTCGGGTCACTTACAACTGTTCTTATTTTTAGGAACCTTTTGCAGGGCTTAAAAATGCAGCTTGAACTATAGTTAATTTTTATTTATAAACATAAATAATAGAAAAGGCAATTCATCATTTAGGCAGTTCATGGTAGCTAGCTTAAGTGGAGGATTGCTTTTTCGCGTTTTATTATAATTAAAGTTGAGAATATTTTACTACTTTTTTAGAAAATAATTTTTCTACGGCTGAATATTAATTGTTTAGGGAAATACTTAAAGAAAGGGGACAAATATGAAGATATTTAATTTACTAGCAGGTTTTAATTTAATCGTAATCATAAATTATTTAATGTTAGTAAGCTTTTTGGGGCTGCTAGGCAGTGGTTTATGTTGGCTTCTAGGTATTAAAACGAAGAAAATAAATTTGTTGATACATAAATGTATGTATATCTTTTCAATTTGTGTAGCATGTTCAATTATTTGGTCTTGTGTGAATATGGTGATTTATAGTGTCTAATTCTTAAAAATATAAGTAATCCAGTAGTGAATTTATAGTAAATAATGTACAGACCTTTTCAATGCTTGCCTTACTCTTTACAGCGGCTTAGAAAATATTTATCCTGTATAAGAGGAAGATCTTTTAATTTTTAGAGGAGAGAATTCGTGATTAAACATATCGATGAATACTTAGAACGTGACGAATTTACAGGTAGATATGTGCAAAAAAGACTTGAAGATGGGATATTATTCGTTGAGAATAAAGAAATATATAAAGCAAAGGAAGCTTTTAAAGATATACTAAGGCTGTGTCCGGGAGCTTATCCTATTCAAAATAATTTAGCATTTTGCTACTATTTAGAAAAAAAATATGAAGAAGCAAAAAAACTTTTTAAACAAATTACTGAAGAAGTGGATGAGGATTTATTTTCTCATGCCATTTTAGCAGTATGTTATTTGAAAACTGGGCAACAGGGGTTAGCTAAAAAAGCATTAAAAAAAGCCATTCAGTTATATGAAGTATTAATTCTAGATGAACTTTTAGAAGATGAAGAGTTTGAAATATTATTAGAAGCACTTGTGGAGTTTAAAGAGCATGAAAAGGTTTATTCAATAGGCATGGATCAGTGTTTAGATAGAAAATCTATTTATGTAAAGCTTTTAGTTGGAATAGCAGCAATTAATAGTGGACATCTAATCGATGCTATCCAAATATTAAATCAATTATGTATTGAAGTTAATGATTGGTATCTTCCAGAGTTGTATTTAAAATTCGCAAAGTTGACTGCGGAAGGAATTATTCCTGACACCGAATTAGAATACCATATAGATTTACCAGATAATTTTTCTGGTGATTTAACCCTTGTTTCGAAACCTACTACTATTTTTAAACTTTTACTTGTAGATACTTTATATTATAAACCAATTAAGAAATTGCCCGTTTTACTAGAAAATGCGTTGCAGATTAATGATGCTTGGTTAAATAAACTTTGGATAACACTATTAAAGGATCGCCAATTTCCTGATGGCGTTAAACAAAAAATACTAATAAATTTAATAGATAAGAAGGTAATAGCTGTACCCAGAGATTTAAAGTTATTGCTTATGGTTAATATACAAATGTCAACTTTAAGGTTAATGCCTAAGTTCTCAGAAGAAGATAGAGCAATTTTAAATAAGGGCATAGAGGCCAGTGATGCAGGAAGATTGTTAGAAGCCGAGAAATGTTACTATAAGATTATAGAAAAATATCCAACTTATATTCCTATTTACTTAAATTTATCAAATGCATATAGACTAAAAAAACAGTATGATGCAGCAGAAGAATTATTAACTTTTGTGTCTAATATTATGCTTACGCCATCAATCATTTTAAACTTAATTGAGTTTTATCTATATGATAAGGTAGATTATTATAAAGCCAAATACTATTTAGATATAGTAAGTAACTCAAATCTATCGGATGAAGAGAAAAAGGTTTTACAAAGCTTAGAGTACTATTTAAATCTTTTAAAAGATTGTTTTTCAGGCACAATCAAGAAAAATTTGAAGTTAAAAGCATTTCTAGCAAGTTTAAATAAATCTTACCTTATTAAGTTGGCCAAAAATTTTGGAATTAAGTATTATTATAAGTTAAAGAAAGAAGAACTGACTGCTAAGCTAGCTTTATATTACAAACAGGATTATGAGAAAATGCTTAAATTTTGGCCTAGTGAAAAGAAGGACATTTTAGATAAGCTAAAAATAAATGGCGGGGTTTATTTTTACCAAAACGCTACAAATGAAGAAAAAGAAGTATTCAATAAAATGCTTGCTTCGGGGATTATTGTTGGAGGAACAACAATGGAAGGTCAGCAAATAGTGGCATTACCTGAAGCGTTTAAATAGGGCACCTTAAGTGCCCTATTTAATTAGTTTGCCCGGCATGTTTGCTGAGCCGATGGGCTGAAAGAATATCGCCTAACCGGCAGGAAAATAACTCGTAAGCAAGGGCGTCACTGGCAACTGTGGGGTCTGAAGGAAGCCGAAGGGGGAACTTGAAACATAGCGCAAGCAAACCGAGGTTGGCTAGTCAGGCGGGTAACCTTGCTAAAAGTGGGAAAACCCAAAAGCCGGATAACCTGATTAGTCAGGACGGATGCGTTCAAGTTCAGGTAAGCAAACTTAACCGGGGAAGCCCGGAACTATCCTAGAGAATAGGATTACTTCGGCTTTACCTTACTCGATTTATTTACCACTTGGGCGAAGCATATCTAAAACGCCTAAGACTATATGTGCTAAGCCAAAACCCACAACTCCTGCTCCTAAACTGCCTTTTAACACTGTGGCACCTGCGCCAGTAACAACAACTCCTAAACCTGTAACCATTAGACTTGTTGATTTGGCATCCATTTTTATTCCTCCTTAGAGTTGTATCGTTTAATTAATTTATAGAATAGCTTTATTATTTGTTAAGCTAACAATATATAAACTAGAAAAATAATGTTTATTTTGGTGCTAATTGTCTCAAACTATTGTAAGTTATTTTGAATAAGATATAATAAAATAGAAATTAAATTAATACCCGTTAGGTGAGGTTACTACACAAATATAAGCTACTGCCCTGAAACATCGAGAGATGCCAAGGGGTTAGCAGGTAATATCGGATTAAGGTATGACCTAATGTAGCTGGATTTTTCCTACGTTGTGCAGAGCCAAAACTGTCACGAGTGGTAGATATAGCCCGATTTTTCTATCTCCACTTTTGTGGAGATTTTTATTTTACATTTTTTGGAGGTGAAAGGCATGGACGACCCTGAGGCGGACTTATCACTTTATATTTGGGAAAAAATAAATAATGGGAGGGTCGTTTATACCTATTAATTTTTTTAGAACGTCCCTCCTGTTGGGAGGTATTAAAAATGATTGATGTGCTGGATTCTGCTGGTGATGAAGTTATAACAATTGATAGCTTACAAAAAAAAGGCAGTTGGATACGGATAACAAACCCAACAAGGGAAGAATTAGTAAAAGTGAGCACGGAAACGGGAGCTTTTCTAGAGTTTTTAGAAGCACCTCTTGACGATGAAGAAAGGCCTAGAATTGAAGTTGAAGAGGGTCAAATATTAGTTATTATTAATGTTCCCATTGTAATTAAAAATGGGAGTGTCAAATATGATACGTTGCCACTAGGAATTATTATAACCGATAATCAAATAATTACTGTTTGTCTTGAGGAAAATGAAATAATAAATAATTTCTTTAAAGGCAAAGCTAAGAATTACTGGACATACAAAAAAACTAGGCTGACACTGCAAATTTTATATAAAACAGCTTCTTATTTTCTAAAATATCTAAGGGATATAGATAGAACATCTCATGAAATTGAAAAAACTTTACACGGATCAATGAAAAACAAGGAATTAATTAAATTGCTTAATTTAGAAAAAAGTTTGGTTTATTTTACTACTTCCCTCCGGTCAAATGAAATTGTCATGAAAAAGTTGCTTAGGGCTAAAATACTAAAGATGTATGAAGAAGATGAGGATTTATTGGAAGATGTTATTACTGAAAATAGACAGGCAATTGAAATGAGTGAAGTATACAGCAATATTTTAGTTGGCACCATGGATGCTTTTGCCTCTATTATTTCAAACAACTTAAATATGGTGATGAAGTTTTTGACTTCAGTTACTATTATTCTAGCTTTACCCACAATGATAACTAGTTTCTACGGGATGAATGTAGAGCTACCGTATCAGCACATTCATAATGGATATATTATTCCTTTAGTTATTTCAATTATTTCCTCAATTTTAGTTGTTTGGGCAATGAGAAAAAAAGAAATATTATGAAGAACATTAAAAAGCAATTTGTTAGGCCAATGGGCTTAATAGATTGCTTTTATTTATTAAGCATTAAGTTGCTAAATCCGGCATAAATATTCTTATAATCTTGTGTTAGCTCAAGAGGTGAATTTATGCCAAAAATAAAAGTCTTCTATTTTAAAAAATGTTATTTAAAATATTGCTGTATGCTACTATTTGGCGTTTTTTGTTTTTCCATGATTGCTAATTATTTTAAAGTGTTGCCGACCAGCACTCTTCATAATGAAAAAGCCCCTGTTATACTTGATGCCGGTCATGGGGGAGTTGATTCAGGAGCTCATAAACAAATTAAAGAGAAAGATATAACTTTAGATGTGGTGCTTCGTATAGAAAAAATTTTAGAGGATAAAGGGTTGCAAGTTGAACTTACAAGAGATAAGGATGTGGATTTGGGAGGAAAATTAACTAAGGGAAGGCATCGCCGTGATTTAGAAGCAAGATTAAACATTATTAATAAAGGTCAAGTTGCAGTTAGTATACATGTAAACGCAGCAAACGATGGCAGTAAAGAAGGTGCACTTGTCCTTTATTCAAAATCTTCAGCCAGAAGCCAAGAGATGGCGGAATTTATTCTTGCAGAAATAGCAAAAGTACAGAAACTATGTGAGCCTAAAGCCATTCCGCGGAAGAATCTTTTTTTGCTTAGAGCATCAAAAATACCCATGGTTTTAGTTGAATTAGGTTTTTTAACTAACAATAGGGACTGGCAGAAGTTAAATAATCCTAATTTTAGGCAATCCTGCGCTCAAGCTGTCGCTAATGGAATAATTAAATATTTAGAATCCTAGTTTAGTAATAATTAAGCCACTCTAAATCGAGTAGGAGCTGAATAATTAATTAATTCAGCGTCCTCTCACACCACCGTACGTACCGTTCGGTATACGGCGGTTCAATAGAATTAATGTACT